>JADFOF010000036.1 GCA_022563015.1 Planctomycetota bacterium | reverse complement strand
AGGGCCCCGATGCCCAGCCCGACGTACGGCGAGGGGTATCCGAAAAACGCGTCGTGCCCGAATGCCGGGGCCAGGAAGAAGCCGAGCGTCCCGGCCAGGGCCACGCCCAGGACGAGAAACACGGGTTTGATGATTCTTCGTCCGGCCAGCCACAGGGCCAGCCCGGCGGCGAGCCCGATGAACGCGGGGGCGTGCATCCCGATCGGCAGCGACTGCAGGGAGCCGAGCAGTTGTTCTGCGGACTCGATGGACGGGCCGGTCTGCATGCACTTCTCCGGGGCGGACCCAATTCTATATCGATCGGGGCGGGATGGATCGGCCGGTTTCCTGTGTATAGATTGGGCGGTGGCGGTCAGGTCTTGCACCGCTGGAGCCGATAACGGTCCCATCGTGAGCGACCCAGAGCCCCACAACGTCCCCGATGCCCCCTCCGGCGACGATCCGCCGACGAGTCTGGACGCGCTGCGCGGGGAGATCGACCAGTTTGACACGGAGCTGGTTCGGCTGCTCAACGAGCGGGCGCGGGTCGTGCAGCGGATCGGGAATCTGAAGCGCGACACGGGGTCGCCGATCTACGCGCCCCACCGCGAGGCGGAGGTGCTGAGCCGGGTTCTGGCCAAGAGCCGCGGCCCGCTCCCAGACCGGACGATCGAGGCGGTGTACAAGGAGTTGATGTCCGGCTCGTTCGCGCTGGAGCAGCCGATGCGGATCGGGTACCTCGGCCCGCCGGGCTCGTTCTCGCACCTGGCGGCGGTGCGGCAGTTCGGGTCCAGCGTCGAGTACGACGACCTGAGCCTCATCGAGCACGTCTTTGATGCGGTCCGACGCGGGCACGTGGACCACGGGCTGGCGCCGATCGAGAACTCGGCGTTCGGCGGGATCACCGAGACGCTCGACGCCCTGCGCGACGCGGGCACGGAGGTGACGGTGTACGCCGAGGTGCAGATCGCCGTGCACCACGCGCTCTTGTCGCCGTGCGAGGCGCCCTCGATCGACACCATCTACTCCAAGCCGGAGGTATTCGCGCAGTGTCGGCGTTGGCTGACGGCCCAGTACCCGGGGGCGGAGCTGGTTTCGACGGCCAGTTCCAGCCGCGCGGCGCAGTCGGTTGCTCAGCGGTACGCGTCCGATGGTGTGCGTGGGGAGGCGGCGATCGCGTCGACACTGGCCGGCCAGATCTACAGCGTGCCCGTCCTCTTCGAGAAGATCGAGGACAACCCGAACAACATCACACGGTTCTTCGTGATCTCGAAGCAGTCGGCCCAGGCGAGCGGCGACGACAAGACCTCCATCATGTTCACCACCGCCGACAAGCCCGGGGCGCTGGTCGAGGTGCTCAGCGTCTTCGAGCGGGCGGGCGTGAACCTGACGCACATCGAGAAGCGGCCCAGCGGTCGGACGAACTGGACGTACACCTTTTTCATCGACGCGGCCGGGCACCGCGACCAGCCGGGGCTGCGCTCGGCGGTGGACGAGGCTTCGCGGCACTGCCGCGAACTGGTGGTGCTGGGCAGCTATCCACGCTCGCGGCGGATCATGTAGGATCGCAACCCGGCGTCTATTTTCGCACTATGTTTGGGCTTCTGACTGACTTATGCCGACTCTCGGAATCGAGTCGGCCGGGGCCGGGCTAGGCGCGGTGAGGGAATGCCGCTATGCTATCTCGACCTGTGACGGCGCTGGCTGCGGCGCGGCGGAACCCGCGTGAACCGGAGTGCGTACCGTGACGGGTCCAGAGGTTGAGCCGGTCCTGGGTAGGACCGGTTGAGCGGTCCGAGGGTCGGCCCCCGCATGCCGACCAGAGGCCGACGCCCAT
This sequence comes from Planctomycetota bacterium, assembly GCA_022563015.1. Lineage (GTDB taxonomy): Bacteria > Planctomycetota > Phycisphaerae > Phycisphaerales > UBA1924 > JADFGU01. The sequence continues at coordinate 13,127 of JADFOF010000036.1, read as the reverse complement.
GCCGTCGCGCTTCGGTGGATGTACGCGGGCGGCTGGGTAAGCACGACCCAGAGACAGGCTGCGAGAATCGGCCTCGATCAGACCCCACCGGGGTCCCTGGGCGACAGGACACGTTTCCCGATGAAGACGCGAACGACGATGGCTCGGCTTGACCCCACACGATCTCGCGCCGACCGAGACGCTCGTTCGAGCAGTGAACCGCACACGAGGAAGGTGAAATCACGATGAGACGGACGCATAAAGCCAGCCGACCTTATGTTCGCACGCGCCGTTCGATCCGGCACGCCTCGCTGAGTCCGGCCGGCGCGTTGGCCACGGCAGCCGGCGCGCTGGCGCGCCCCAGTATCGAGCAACTCGAGACTCGCCAGCTGCTGTTCTCGCTGACCATCGGCGCCGTGAATCCGCTCACCGGGGTCGGACAGGCGACGGCGACCTTCGGGTATGTCATCCCCTACCTGGCGCCGACCACCGCGACGCAGACCGTCATGCCGCAGACCATCACCGAGGACTTCAACGGCGAGGTCCTGCCGCAGATCCCGGTGCCATTCGGCGTCCTGCTGGGAAGCCCCGTGCAGTTCGACGAGTCGAACCTGACGCTGTTCCACACGATCCAGGCCAACGCGGACCGGAGGCTCATGCCCCGGGACGCGGAGGGTCAGGACGGCTGGTTGCGGCTGCGCATCCAGACAGGTCAGCAGTTCTCGTTCAAGGCCAGCGCCACGGCCGGGGCGCTGGGGCCCTGGCTTGGCATGGCGTCGATGACGATGAATTTCTTCCCGGACGGGCCCAGCTACGTGCTGGACAACCTGCGGGTGACGCTGCTGTTCGACGGCGACGTGCTTCAGACCGTCGAGGGGCAGGCCATCTCGGGCTTCTGGGTGGAACCGGCCGTGCCCGTGCCGCCCCCGCCCCCGACCACGCTGGATGGGCAATTCACCTTCCTGACCTCCAACGGCGACGCGTTCGACGAGATCCGCTTCGAGTCTATCGCCGGCGTGACGAATCCCGGCTTCTTCATCGACGATATCGAGTTCGTCGTTCCCGGCAACGCGTTTGACCAGTTGCTAGAACAGCGGATCTTCGGCGTGCAGGTGACGCTGGCCGGCCCGGTGGGCGCGACGGCACAGTTCCTGGATCTGTACGGCCGCGATCTCAGACAGACTTTGCGGCTGGGCAAGCCGCCCGACGCCGACAACATCCTGCTCGTGGACCTCAACGTCGACGGGATCCCGGACTTCAACGACGGGTTCGGGTCGGTGGTCCTGAACAACACGGACGAGAACACGAGCCTGACGATCTATGGCGGAACGATCACGCTGGTTGACGGCGTGTTTACGTTCAGCCTGGTCGAAAGCCTCGAGGGGCTGTTCGGTGATTTCGAGGGCGCCGGGTTCGGGTACGAGGCCGAAGATCCGCTGCCCAGCGACGGGGTGTACACGGTCGGCGGCCTTCCGCCCGGCCCGGGGTCGGTCATCCTGGGCAGCCCGTTTGTGCGCCCGTTGATTGATTACAGCCCGGGTGCGCCGGTTATCCCGGCGGGAACATACATCGCGATCACAGTCGTGACCGCCGACTTCAACCGCGCCGACCAGGGGATCTTCGTGCTGGGCGGGGGCGCGATGGGGACGGTGAACATCCACGGCGTGGTGCACGGATCCAGCCGATTCGAGGGCGCGGTGGACAGCATCTCCATCGGCTCGCTGGTCGGATCGATCTCGGTCCAGGGTGATCTGGGTGCGTTGATCGTCGGTTCGGACGCCGGGCTGTGGGCCAATGAGTTGAACACCGCCCCGGCGACGGTTCGCCACAAGACCAACGGTCAGCTTGTCGTGGAACGAACGGTCGGGCAGATCATCGTCGGCGGCCGATCGCTGCTGGACGTCACGGTTGTGGGCGCGATCAATTCGCCCGGCGCCAGTCCGGCCCGGGACGTGTTCCGGTACGTCGAAAAGGAATACATGTACGCGATCGACCCGACCACACCGGTGGACACGGTGATCGCCGCGTCGCTGGCCAACACAGCCGGGCACGCGCTGGACAACGTTCTCTCGCGGACAGCCGACCCGTTCTTCCGCACCGGGCAAGGCTCGTTCTTTGGTATGAACTTCCTGCGCAACGACACCTTGATGAGCGCGGAATGGGTCGGTTCGATCTCGACGGGCGTGCAGATCAGCGGGGAGATCGGGTTTGCGGATCCCATCAACGCCGAGGATCCGTCGGACGTGTTCGCGTTCGCGGTGGACGGCACGCAGCCGATCGTGATCGAGTTCGCGAGCCTCAGCAACCTTGTAAACGTGCGGCTGGTGGACAGTCACGGGAGGACGGTGGCGTCGCTGGCGGCCGACGATCTGCGCCTGGGCCGGACGCTCCTCTTCGAGTGGTTCATGACATTCACACCCACGAGCGCGGGCGTGTACCACCTCGTGGTGCAGGCGGCCAGCGGGGCGGACGATGATTTCGCCACTGGAACGCCGTACATCGTCACCATCGGCGGCCTGGCGCCGAATACGCTCGGATCGTACCGGACCGCGGCACTCATGGGAGACGATGATTTCGACGCCGTCTCCGTCACCGTGCTGGCCGGCGCCATCGGGTCGATCCGCGTGGGCACCGGGTTTCTCGGTGGCGACGGCACCCTGGGATCGCCCAGCGACGTGTTCAATCCCGTCGAGGACAACGATGACGATCAATCGACCTTCATGAGCGGGGCGTTCAGCACGCCCTCGCACCTGTACCAGATCCTGACCGGCGGCGACATCGGCGGTGGTGACGGGTTTACGTTCGTGACGTTCAACGTCGGGGGCCGATTCGGCCAGCTGCTCACGGGCCAGAGCGCCGGCGAGTTCGGGCTGACGTTCGAGCAAGGGGACTTGAACAATTTCGTGCTGGTCGTGGGCGAGACCATCGCCGAGTTCGACGTGCGCGGTGCGATCGGAGCCGATCAGGATCCCGACCCGGATGTGGCCTTCCTGCCCGGTACGGTCGTGGTGACGACGGGGACGAGCGGTGTGCCCGGGCACATCGGCCTGATCCGCGTCGGGTCGTATGTCCAGGGCGACACGTTCCTGGTCAACACCTCGCCCAACTCGATTATCGGCGCGTTCCTTGTCAACCAGGACAACCAGGTCGTGGCGGGCACGCCCAACCAGGGCATCACGGGCGGCCTCTTCGGCGCGATTTTCACGCTCGGCACCGGCTCGGACATCCGCTTCGTTGACTTCCCGACCATCGACCTCGAGGCCGGGATCGACGTCAGCCTCCCGATCATCGCCGGCCAGGTGCTCGAGCTGACCGACGACGCGGGCGGTCGGGTGCGGATCGAGGTCCGCGGCGTGCCGAGCTTCCTGGCCGGGCTCAGGCTGGGCGAGGTCCGCGTGCTGCCGATCGACGCGTCCCAGGGCGTCGCGATCGCTCGAATCGACGTCAATCTGACCGACGGAACCAACCAGTTCGACCTGGTGATCACGAGCCTGGGCGCGGCGGGTGCGGAAGAGACCATCTCCATCGGGCACATCAATATCCTCTCCGCGGGCGGGGGCTCGGTGATCGACATCGGCGGGTCCGGAGAGATCGACGTCTGGAAGGTGACGATGGATGGCAACGGGGGCGGCGGTGCAACCGGGCTCTTGGCAATCGCCAACCACACGCCGGGCGGGGACATCGTCGCCATCGATCTGCCGGGACTCCAGGACCTGTTCATCGACTTCGGCAGCCTGGGTCGGACGCAGACGACGGGCGTGGGCCCGGTGCTGATCGGCCCGTACCTCGGGATCGGCGGCGGGGGCGAGGACGGGGGCATCGACCTCCTCGCCGACACGCTCACGAACTGGAACGGCGAGCTCTATCGCCCCGCGAACGATTCGGAATTCAACGTCGACAACGAGGGATTCCTCGACGACATCGGGTCGCCGATCAACGGGTATCTCAACGGGTTGCTCGTACGCGGCGGCGATGTCAACTCGGTCATCGTCGCGGGCGAGATCGGCGATGTGCTGGTGACCGGCGGCAGCATCGGGCTGGTCGTGGCCAACTCCGACGGCGTCGGGCAGATCGGCACGTTCCAGGGGATCAGCGGCGTGATCTACGCCTCAGTGGACATCGTCCGCGTCGAGGTGGGCGACGGGCTGGCCAAGCGGACTCAGAGCCCGCTCTCGACCTCGGGCATCTTCGCCGGCGACGACATCCACCAGATCGCGTCGACCCAGCCGGGCGCATTCCTCTCCAGTTCCATCGGGGCTGCCAACATCAACGCTGTGGATCGGTCTGTCGCCGAGTTCGTCCGGGACGGAATCGAGGCGATCAACATCGTGGACGGCGACATCAGCGAGGCGTACATCTTCGCGATGAACCTGGACATTTTCTGGATTTCGACGATTACCGCTGAGGTGAACGTCTTTTTGGGAGATATCGGGATCATCGCCGGCTCGAACGCCGACATCCGCCGCAGCACCGTCATCGCGTCGAACATCGATCAGATCGTCTTGATCGATGGCGTGTACGACGCAACGTCCGTCCCCGCCCGAGGCGTCCTGGGCGAGATCAGGGCCGACGAGTTCCTGAACTCCACCATCATCGGCAGCGACCGCGAGTTCCGCCCCAACGAGATCATCGTCGGCGGGGATCTGAACACGCTCAGCACGAATCTGCTCGCCGGCGACATCAGCGATCTTCGCGTGGACGTGCTCGGCTCGATCGTGGGGGAGATTACGGCGAGGAACTTCAACCGCATCGCGCTGGACGTCGACAGCACCATCTTCAGCCTGCGCGCCACCAACGACGTTCGCGGCAGCACGATCACCAGCGGCGAGCTGCGCAGCATGACCGTCGGGCGGAACATCCGCACGTCCGAGATCAACATCTCCGGGCCGATCGTGAGCATCACCGCCGACAGCATCCTCGACACCAGCATCGCGGTGACCGGGCCGGACGGCCTGATCGACACCATCACGGTGCGGGGCCTGCTCCGCGGGGCGATCTCCGCGTCCGGTCCGATCAACCTGATCGTCTCGACCGAGGGCGACCTCATCGCGGACATCACGACCACGACCAGTCGCGGCAACATCACGCGCCTCGAGGCGTTCCGCGATCTGGACATCACCACCGACATCTCCGGGACGGTCGATGAGCTCGTCGCCGGTCGCCACATCGGCAATCGCGACACGAAGGGCATCATCCTCGTCCGCGGCGACATCGACACGGTCGATGTCTCGGGCGGGCAGCTGTACGCCGACCTGCGCGTCGGGCAAAGAATCACCGGCAGCGTCCTGATCGGCATGGTGGACAACACGCCCGGCGCGGACCTGCTGGGCGCCGGCTCGATCATCGCCTTTGGTCGCATCAACTCGGTCGTGATCGAGGGCGACTTCGACGGCGACATCATCAGCTCGTCCGGCGGGATCGGCACCATCACCATCAACAACGGCTCGTTCCTCGCGGGCAACACGATCTCGGCCTTCGCCGGCAGCATCGACAGCATCATCATCAACTCCGGCCACCTGCTCGGCGACGTGCACGCGGATCACTTCCTGAGCCTGATCCAGCTGAACGCGTCGTTGGACGGCGTGTTCGGCGATATCGGGATCAATCCCAACCTGTCCGCCGCGACCGCCGCGGGTCCCGTCCGCAACCAGCTCCCGCCCGGCGTCGGCACGACGTCCCAGGTCGACGGGCCGCGGATCACCGCCGGCAGAAACATCGGCCGGATCATCCTTACCAACGGCTCGATCTTCGAGGCGTTCATCTACGCCGAGCACGCGGTCGGCGTGATCAACGTCAACGGGTCGATCCAGAACGATCCGAACACGATCGGGCAGGGCACGACGACCATCGCCGCGGGCGATCTCATCTTCGACGTCCGCGCCACGTTCAATATCTTCAACGTCAACATCGCCGCGGGCATCATCGACTTTGGCGCCGACGGCAGGCTCGGCGGCACGGGCGACGACGCCGACACCGTCAAGTCCGGGCGCGTCCGCAGCGTCCTGGCCGGGAACAACGCGACCAACCTGTTCGTCAGCAGCGGCATGACCGCCGGCGACGACGGGATCTACAACACCGCCGACGACCGTCACGCGCTGGGCTTCTCGTGGATCCGCGAGATCACCGTTGGCGGCGCCGCCACCAACGTCAGCGCGTTCGCGGATTCGGGCCTCACCGCGACATCGACCGGATCGGGGACGATCGCCGTCGGTGGGCGCAGCTCCGCCGTGGACGGCGGGCAGCTCGAGCCCGTGCTGGTGGCGCGCGATATCAACGGCGTGCCGCAGTTCGACTTGCTCGGCACGGTGCTCGTCGCGGGCGTCGCCTTACCGTTCACCAACGGATCACACACCGGCACGATCACCTATACCGGCCCGGGCGCCGTCGTCTGGAACCAGGGTCAGAGTCGCCTGATGCTGCTCAACACGACCCTGGCGACAACGGTCACCATCACCGTCGACAGCAGCACCGGCTGGCTCTCCAACTTCAACATCGTCTCGAACGACGACGCCTCGGTCGGCACGCTCGACATCCAGACCGGGCTGTTCGGCACGTCGTCGATCACCATCGACGCCTACGTGCGCAACCTGCTGATCGGCGGCGTGCACGACAACACCGCCATCGTGGTCGGGAACGACATCCAGCAGCTCACGCTCGGGTCGTTCACCAGCGGCAGCATCAGCGCCATCTTCGTCCGTTCGGTGGACATCGCCGGCGACGTGGGAGGCGTGCTGAACATCTACGGCTCGACCGGGATCACCATTGGCGGCGATTTCACCGGCACGGTGAGCATGGAGCGGTCGCTGCGCGGCGACTTCACGGTCTCGGGCGCGATGAACACCTCGGCCTTCCGCTCCGCCGGCGCCGTCGGCAATATCTTCGCCGCGTCCATGAGCGAGTCGTTCGTCTCAGCCCGTGACGGCATCGGCAACGTCGATGTCACCGGGTCGGTGTTCGACTCGGCGATCATGGCGGGTGCCGACCTCGGCCTCGATGCGCGTTTCGGAGGGTCGGGCGCCGACGCGGACACGGTTCGAACCGCATCCCTGGGCGCCGTGACTGTCGGCGGAAACTTCTTCGAATCGGACATCACTTCGGGCATACTCCGCGGGCCGGACGGGTTCTTCGGCACCAGCGACGACGCCATCGCTTCCGGACGATCCACGATCGGGAGTGTTTCGATCAGCGGCACGGGCACGGGCTCGAACCTCGGGTCGGAGTCGTTCCGGATCGCGACGACCGGCTCGCTCGGCCCGGTGACGCTGGGCGGGGCGCCGGTCGTGCAGCAGGGCAACTTCCTCGTCGATCTCGTGCCGACGCAGCCGCTGCCGATCCAGATCGAATCGCTGCGCGTGATCGAGGAGAGCCGCATCTACATCGCCGAGATCGTCTTCAACCAGCCGATCGATTCGAGCACGCTGGCGACGGCGTTAAGCGTCTCGGAGGTGCGGGGCAGCGGAGAGATCCAGATCCGCCTCATCGAGGGGCAGGATTACTTCATCACCTACGATGCCGCAGAGAACACCGCCCTCATCCAGTTCTCGGCCGGCGTCACGCAGCGTGACCTGCCGCAGGTTCCGGGCGAGCCCGGGCCTGGGCTGTACCGCTTCGCGTTCGACGCCGACGTGCTCCAGGCTCAGTTGCGCGGCGCTCGGCTGGACGGCGACGGCAACGGGTTCGCCGAGGCGAACGATGATTACTCCTCAGACGACGTGGTCGGCGACGCGGGCGACAAGCTCCAGGCTGTCACCGTCACCGTCACCAACCCGCTGACCCAGGTGCAGCACCAGGTCGATTTCTACGCCCCGATTGATCTTGACATTCTGCTGGACGGCAACCGTGTGCCCGACGGGCTGCCCGACACCAACACGGTGTTCACGCTTCGCGGGTCCATCGGCGATCACCCGGACCACAACGCGACGGACTTCCGCTTCTCGGGCGACGTGGACGTGTACACGCTGACACTCCAGGCGGGTCAGATCCTGCAGCTGGGCGCGGTCCAGGGTGCCGCAAACTTCGTGGTCGTCGATGTCGTCGGGCCTGGAATACCCATGGTCTTCCTGCCCGTGGAGTTCCCGGATCCGGGCGTCTTCGGCACTTTAGGTCAGAACCTGCTCATCCAACAGACCGGCGAGTACACGATCGTCGTATCCACGTTCGAGAACTTCGGCCAATTCGCGGACCCGACGTCCGTGCCCAACACCGGCCCGATCGCCGGGGGCGTGGGCGGATACGCCTTCACCATCGAGATCTTCGACGACGGCGACTCGGGCTTCGGCGCCGAGACCGACGCGGGCAACGGCACCGACGTCGTGGACGCGCCGCCGGCCAACGACTTCGCGGGCATCGACGGCATCTTCGGCACCGCCGACGACCTGGAAGAGGTCTTCATCGGCTCGTTCGTCTTCTCGCTTTTCCCGGGCGACGACGGCGTGATCGGGACCGCCGACGATATCGTCATCGGCGACAACGGCGCGGGCATCACCTCCAGCCGTATCGGGAGCATTCTCACCTCCACCATCGACTCGGCGATCGGCGACCGCTTCCACGCGGGCGTTCCCAGCACCATCGCGCCGGACGTGGATGTGTATCACCTCAACGCCGGCGACCCGATCGCGCCCGGCTCGCGCATCCGCGTGACGGTTCGGCTCACCGATCTGGGAGCCAACCTCGGCGGGCGCATCTCGCTGCCCGGCGGGCTCGCGTCGCCGGACTTCACCGGCATGGTGCAGCTCGGCCTGTTCGAGACCACCGATTCCAACTCCATCGACGACGGAGTGCTCATCTTCTCGCCGAGCGACTTTGCGCCGATGGGCGGGCAGCCGGGCATCATCGCCGACGACGGGAAAACGTCGTACGGCTACGACGCGCAGGGCGACTTCTTCATCGAGTTCCTCGCGCCCGGCAGCCTGCGTTCGGCCGATCCGGCCAATCCCGACCCCGCCTCGTACGCCGTCCTCATCCAGGGCGTCTACAACACCGATTACCGGATCGAGGTCGTGCAGAACGGCTCGGGCACGCTCTTTCGCTCCACGCAGAACGTGTTTATCGAGACGCGCGGCGGCGTGATCGACTGGCTCGAATCGGGCGGCTCGACCACCGAACTCCAGGCGTTCGCCGCCGCGACGCTCGGGTTCACCGGCCGGATCGCCGGCGTCAGCGTCGACCAGTTCATCCTGTCCACGATCGTCACCAACCTGACGCAGTTGTTCGCGTCAGCCGGCGTGGACGTCCGTTTCTCCTCCGACTCCGCCCAGTTCGAGTTCCAGGATTTCTCCACGGTCTTCCTCACCAGTTCGGTCAACCCGGTGAACTTCTTCACGGATCGTGTGTACGGCGTGAGCGAGCACAGCGACCCGCTCAACGCCGACCGCAACGATGAAGCCGCAGTCTTCATCCCCTCGATGTCAACGCTCGGATACACGCCAAGCCAGCAGGATCTCGACAGCTTCACCGAATCGCTCACGGCCGCGGTGGCCCGGCGCGTCGGCGAACTGCTCGGCCTGCGGCTCACCGCGGACCAATTCGCCTCCTTCGCCGTCGACCCGCAATCGGCCAACTCCGTCTCGAACCTCCCGATCCTCGGTGGCGACTACCGCTTCTCGACCACCGATCGCGCCCTGTCCGGGCAGTTCGACACCATCGACGACACCAGTTTCTTCATCGGACGCATGAACAGCCAGTCGCTGCTGGACGCCGTGCTCAGCAACAACTGATCCCAGACACGTTCCGGAAAACCTCACGGCCCGCGCGAATCCCGCGTGGGCCGTTTTCTTCCGAGCGCCCTCAGAATCGGATGTCGCGTTGCGGTGTGTGCCGGACGCCGAGTATGAGTCCGCGAAGGCTCGGCTATCTCCGATGGCCAGCGTGATCCGAACCTTCGCCCGCGGCGGGCTCAGACTCGGCGTCGGCCGGGGGACGGGTCCGCCGGTGCCGAAAGCGACGCCCAATCCGACGCACTCGGCTGCGGCGACGCGGGCTTGGGCTCGATCGTCGCCGTGGGCGCGTCCCCCGCCGGCGACGTGCCGCGCACCAGCGTCTCGATCGCTCGCGTCATCTTCGCCAGTTCCTCGGTCAGATCGGGCTCCGCCGAGTTGTTCGCCTCGGGCGGCGGATCCGGCGCGTGGGTCTGATCCGCGTCCGCCCGCTGGCGTGCGGCGGCGGCGTCGGTCAACTCTTCGAGCAATCGATCGGCCAGCTCGCGAAGCTGGTTCCGCGCGTCGGTGTGCATCGCGGCCGTGTCCGTCTGCGCCTGTTCGAGCGACCGCTCCGTCGCGCGCAGCGCCTCCTCGACACGCGTCGTGGTTTCAACCGCGGAGGTGTTCAGCCGAACCTCCGCACCCGCGACGACATCCTCGATCCGCGATTCCAGCGCACGCACACGCGTGTCGATCATCTCCGCGACGCGCGATTCGGCCTGTTCGAGCGATTGGGCCCCACGCTCGGCACGGGTCAGCAGCGACTCCAGGCGCGCGATCCGCTCGTCCATGGAAGCCAGCACGCGCGCCGCCATATCGATCTTCGGCCGCAGCGCAGACTCGGACCGTTCCAGCGCGTCCAGCGTCTTCTTCGCCGACACCGCCCCGGACTCGATCGACCCGCCCAGCGCGTGCGCGTCGTCCACGATCGCCCGCAGCACGCCCGCGAAATCGTCGAACGCCTCGCGGTCCACAACCCGGGGCGAGAGAAAGACCTGGCTCGATGGCCCCTGGCTGTTCAGCTTGGGTGTCATGCGGGCGCTCCGAGGGAGAAGAGGCGTGTCGGCCGGCCCGTCAGGATCGGCCTTTCGCCCGCCCGGACTGCACTTTCGAGGGTTGGCGGTGTCCCCTTGAGGCGCACTGGAACGGCACCGGTCCGCGTACACTCTTGCATGACGACCCGGCAGCCACAGCCCGCGCCGACGGATCCCACCCAAGGCGAGCGCTTGCAGCGCGTGCTCTCGCAGGCCGGCGTCGCCTCGCGACGCGCGTGCGAGGCGCTCATCGAAGAGGGCCGCGTCGAGGTCAACGGCCGGGTCGTCACCAGGCTGCCCGTGTTCGTCGACGTGTCCAGCGACCGCATCAGGGTGGACGGCAAGGTGGTCTCGGCGTCGGAGCGGAAGCTCTACGTAATGCTCAACAAGCCCGCCCGGACGGTGACCACCGCCCGCGACGAGCCGGGCCTTGATCGCCGAACCGTTTTTGATCTCGTGGACCACCCCAGCGGGATCCGGCTGTTCCCGGTGGGTCGGCTGGACTTCGAGACCATGGGCCTGCTGCTGCTCACCAACGACGGCGAGATGGCCAACGCACTGACCCATCCGAGGTACGGGCTGGCCAAGACCTACCGCGCGATCGTCCGCGGGCGGCTGAGCGATGACGATGTCGAGTCGATCGAACGCGGGATCTACCTGGCCGACCGCAAGGAGGGCCGATCGACCGGCGCCTCGCGCACGGCCCGCGTGCAGGTCGAGATTATCAAGCGCGACCGCGATCGGACCACCTTGCAGATCACGCTCAAGGAGGGCCGAAACCGCCAGGTCCGACGGATGCTGGCCTCGATCGGGTACCCGATCAAGAAGCTCGAGCGCGTGGCGATCGGGCCGCTGCGGCTCAAGGGAATCGCACGCGGGGCGTGGCGGGAACTCTCGCGCGACGAGCTCAGAACCCTCCGCCGATTGCTCCGATCGCGCGATGCCGGCCTGCGCGGGCCCAAGCCCGGGCGCGATACAGTCGATACAAGGCGTTCCCGGATGACGCACCCGTGAACCATCCCGCCGACACCACCGTGGCCAACACGCAGCGCACGCTCGGCGTCGTGCGCGTGGCCGCCCGCGGGCTGTACCGCTCGCGCCTCCCGCAGATGGCCGCCGCCCTGGCCTATCGCACGATCTTCGGCGTCATCCCCGTGCTCATCGTCACCATGGTCGTGGTCCAGTATTTCGTCGAGGACGAGACGATCACCGACTGGGTGGAGCGCGGGCTGGCGTTCTCGGGCATCTCCGCGATCGTCATCGACCCGCCCGCCGACTCGCAAGAACAGAACGGTGCGGCCGGTCCCGAGACGGAGTCGAATGAACCACCAGGCGAGCCGGATGGTCCCCCATCCGGTCCGCCCCCCAACGAATCCCCCAACACCGCGCCCGACGACCACCCGGACACCGAGATCGATCCGTCTCCAGGCGCTGCCCAAGACGACTTGAGCCAATCCGGGCGCCTCGACGGCTGGGTCGTCGCTGCTGTTGATGGTGTCCGCAGCATCCACTTCCGCACGATCGGCTTTGTCGGCGTGCTCCTGCTGATCTACGCCGCCGTCTCGATGCTCGTCGAGATCGAGCGGACGTTCAACCAGGTGTACCACGCGCCGCGAGGCCGGTCGTGGCCCCGCCGGATCATCACCTACTGGACACTGCTCACGCTCGGCAGCATCCTTCTGTGCGCGACCTTCATCGTCGGGGACCAGTTCAAGGCGTGGGTGACCGGGCTGGCGCAGGCGCAGGGCATTGGCGTGTCCAGCCCTCTTGCGATCACCTTTGCGGGCTTTGCGCTCACCGTGCTCATCAGCACAATCCTGCTGTGGCTGGTCTATGTGACGGTGCCGACCGCTCGCGTTCACCTGCGGGCGGCGCTGGCCGGGGCGTTCGTGGCCGCTGTCCTCTGGGAGGCCGGCAAGTGGGGCTTCACGAATTATCTCATCTTCTCCGCCTCGTCGAAGTACGCGAGGCTGTACGGGTCGATCGCACTCATCCCGCTCTTTCTGCTCTGGGTCTACCTGACGTGGCTGATCGTGCTGTTCGGGCTGCAGGTGAGCTACGGCATCCAGATGCTCGGCTCGTGGCGTGAGTTGATTGCCGATGGCGACGACGGCGAACAGATCGTCGATCCGCTCGTGGTCGTGCCGGTCATGGCGCACATCGCCGACCGATTCGCACACGGCCGACCCAGCGAAATGACCGAGATCGCCGAGCAGATCGGACTTCCCGAGACGCTCATCGGCCGCATCCTGGACCTGATGATCGCTGCCTCGCTGCTCAACCGGGTCGAGTCCGACGGCGAGGTGTCGGCGTTCGCGCTCGCTCGGCCGCCGAGCGAGATCCGCCTGCGCGATCCGTTCGCCGTCGGCCGCGATCTCACCGCGCGCACGGAGCCCGGCACGTGCGAGAAGGTGCT
>JADFOF010000324.1 GCA_022563015.1 Planctomycetota bacterium | reverse complement strand
GGCTGTGCACGTACGGCTCGATCTCGGGCGCGGAGGAGGCGGCGTAGTCGGTGGGGTGCGGGAAGCGCTCAAAGAGCGCGGGTGTGGCCTTGTTGACGGCGACATCGGTGCACTGCGCGGACAGGATGGTGGCGATGAGCAGCTCGTGCGGGGAGGTGTAGGTGAGCGCGCAGGCGGCGTCGGGGTAGTGCTGTTCGAGCGCCGCGAGCAGTCGGCGTGCGCGGCGTTTCTCGTTGGATTGAACCTGCGGCAGCGGGAAGGGGATCTCCGCCGCGGCGTTTCGAGCAGGATTCTGTCGCGTCGTCATTGGCGGGCGGCTCAGGGGTCGGGGGCCGGGGCAGGCGGATCGCTCGCTGCATCGCGCGCGGGCGGGGCGGCGGTGGTGACGCACCAGAGACCGGTGAGCAGGCTCGTCAGGGCCAGGACGGCTGTGGTCGCCATCAGGTTGCGAGACGTGGGGTGCATGTCGCGAATCGCCGCGCGATGCTGCTCGGCGGCCTCGGTGTGTCCGGCCTCGGCGGCGGTCCAGTAGGCCTTTGAGCGCTCGTTCAGCCGGCTGCCGTGCACGATCAGGTTGTAGCCGAAGACCAGGACGAGCGCCAGGAGCAGCGTGGAGCGGATGGCGGCGGCCTTCGGTCGGCGAGGCCATTCCACCAGTATCCACACCAGCGTGCTCAGCCCGGCCAGCATGAGGCAGAGGAAGCCGGCGAGGTCGGCGAACAGGAAGATTTTCACGGCGATTCGGCCGCCGGCGAGCGGGACGTGGTCGCCCTCGAAGGCCGGGTACGCGCCCAGCGTGGGGTCGAGCTGGCGCATGACGGGGAAGAGGCTCGCGGCGGCGAAGGCGGCGGTGAGGATCACGCCCAGCCAGACGCCCAGCGAGACGGCGTGGACGATCTCCGCGATTCGGACGCTCTTTCTCACGTCGCGATGGTAGCGGAGCGATGCGCGCCGCGTCTGTCTTCACGCGGGTTCCCCCGATGGAACTTGTGTGGTGGCAGACCGGCCACGTGTGCAGACCTGCAATTGCATGGCTCGGCCCGTCGCCGTCGATTCCGTTCACGAGCGAGCGACTGCAATTCGGGTGTGCCGGGGGTGGGCGTCACGGTCGTGCTCGGAATGCTCGGCGGTGGAAGCGGGCGAGGGTTCGAGGGGACATGTCGGTCCAGAGTTGCGCTGTGGCCCCATAACCTGTTCAGACGGGATCAAGACCCGGCCGCCACGTGACGATGAAAATCGCAATACGGCCGCCTGCACTCTACGTTTGCGCGCGGATGATTCACGACGGGGTGACCGCGACGAATGAGAAGCAGCAGACGGTTCAGCGTGATCTTCACGGTCCGGGCGGGGTGCGTCTCAAAGGCGACGGTCGCGGCGCCGGCCGGGTCCAGCCGGGGGGGTGCGGACACGCGCCGCTCTGAATCCAGAAGGGCGCCGGCGAGGGGCATTGTTCGATTCATCGAGAACTTCACCGGTCATGTGCGCGGCATCGCATGCTGCTCAAGCAAAGCAGCGCTGAGCACATGACCGAGGAATGCCGAACATGACAATCGCCACGAAACTCAGACTCAATACCCTGCTGGTGTTGACATTCCTCTTGGTGAACGCCGCGGTCGGCACGTACCTCGTCCAGCGGATGATGGCGGACGCGCGGCGGCTGGCCGAGATCGATGAGCCGCTCGAGCAGGCGATTCTGGAGATGGAGATCAACGCCCGCGAGACCACCCAGGTGTTGTTCGACTTCGTCTGGGATCATGACGAAGAAAACATCGAGAGGATGCATGACTCCGAGCGAGACTTCGAGCGGTATGCACGTCAGTTCGATCGGCTGGCCGAGACGGACGAGACAAGGGCGCTGGGGTTCCAGGTCGCCGAGCTGTATCGACGCTTCAAGATCCTGGGCGACGAGATTGTGTCAATATCCAGGCAGCGCCACAAGGATCTTCGGTTGTTGCGTGAGGACTTCGACCAGATTGACGAACTGATCGACGAGAACTTCGACCTCGCGCATGAAGCGCTGCAGCACATGGTCCAGCCTCTCGCCGTTGTCGAAGGTCGCCACCGAGCCGACTTTTCCCGTGTGGACGCATCGACAAAGTTCAGGACCGCGCTCGATATGGAGATCATCATTCATGATATGGTCGGTGCGATTTCGAAATATGTCCAGGAGCAAGATCCGGGCGTCAAGCGGAAGATCGTCATCTCAGAAGCGGACTTCGGGCGCTCCATAACGCAGTATCGCGAGACCCGCCTGTCGGCGGATGAGGTAGAATCGCTCAACCGAATCGGCAGTTACTTTTCCGAGGTGGCGATGGCGGGAAGCTCTATCGTCTCGCTCACGGACCAGATACATGTATTGATGGGGAAGTTTGAAGAGCACCGCGATGAAATCGACCGCATCCTGGACGACGAGATCCGGGTTCTGATCCACGCGGAAACAGATCGCGCGAAGAGGGACGCGCAGCGCTCGGGCATGATCGCGATCGCCTTCATGCTTGGTGCGGGGTTCTTCATCTTTGTCGCCGTGGCCGGCGCGGGCTGGATCGTGACCAAAGGAATTGTCGACGCCACGAGACGACTCTCCGAGGGCGCGACCCAGTTCAGCCGGGGAAACCTCGACCACCGCATCGATATGAAGACGCGGGATGAACTGGGCATGGTGAGCCGGGCGTTTGACCAAATGGCGGATAGTTTGCGGCAAACGACGGCATCGAGGGATGAAGTGATTGCAGCGTCTCGGGCCCGTGAGTTGGTGGAAGAGGAGCTTCGCCGGTCCAACACAACATTGATCAAGGCGGTCGAGGACGAGAAACGCGCCAAGTCTCAAAGGCTGGCCGCGATTGACGAGCTTGAGATCGCCGCGACCACCGACAGCCTGACTGGTCTGTGCAATCGGGCCGTGTTTATGAACCGGTTGGATGAAACGATGAGGCGCTCCAGCCGTGATGGCAGCCGATTCGCCGTGCTGTTCTTCGATTTCGATCGATTCAAGGTTGTCAACGACGGCCTGGGGCACGAGGTGGGTGATGCCCTTCTGCGCAGTGTCGCAAGGGTTTTTCGCAACAGTGTTCGTGAACCTGACATGGTGGCCCGGTTTGGGGGCGACGAGTTTGTTGTGCTTCTTGACTGCATGTCCGAGTGGTCGGAGGGCGAAGAGAGGGCCCAACGGCTTCTGCATGAATTCGCCGAGCCGCATGATGTCGCAGGCCATCGGATCGTCTCCACCGCCAGCATCGGC
>JADFOF010000323.1 GCA_022563015.1 Planctomycetota bacterium | reverse complement strand
TGCCCTATCGCAAACCTCTGGAGGCGAAGTGACGCATGGCTGATGTAGTGGTGCTTGATGGTTCGGTGGTCGGGCTGGGGGCGTTGGAGGCTGTCGGGCGGGCCGGGGGGCGGGTTTCGATGGCGGATGAGGCCATGGCCCGGGTCCGGGCGTCACGGGCGGGCTCGGCCTCCCACTGGCGAGGGAGATCGTGCGTGGCATGATGCTGCTGATTGCGGCGTCGGCCAAGCGCCGGAATGCTCGGCGGTGGAGCCGGGTGAAGATCGAACGGGAAACGTCGGCCCGGATTCCGGTTCCTGGTGACGCCGTCGCTTTGACCCGAGGCGGTTATCAGACGCTGCGCGAATGCGGCCCGTAACGCCGGCCGAATCCCTGAATTCGCGCGGCGTGATTGTCGATAGCCTGGGAGCTCCAACTGCCTCAGATCCGGGGCATAACGATTGGATTTGCCCCCAATGTGGGGTGTGTCGCGCCCTGCTGGGCGGTGTTCGACGGAGAACTCACCAGATGATCCGCTCCAAAATGCAAGTGTTCATTCAGCTTCCTGAGGAGACCTCTCGCCGCGTGCTGCACGCCGCGGACGTGGGTTCATTCGATGAAGGCGTCGTCGTCGTGCAGCTGGGGTGCGGCGCGCCGACCATGGCCTCGGGCGACGAACTGCTGCTCTACTACGAGACCAACCGTGAGTTCATGAAGTATTCCGCCCGCGTGCTTGAGGTTGTCGAGGGATCGCAGGACGACGAGGATGTGCTCGAACTCAAGCTGGAGCTCATCGGCCAGCCCGTCTCCGCCGAAAGCCGCAAGTGCTACAGGGTCGTGACGGCGCTGTGCGGCCTGACCGCGACGATTGGCGAGCAATGCGGGTGTCACCTCGTGGACGCCAGCGTCACCGGTTTCGCCGTGATCGCAAAGCCGGGCCTCAAGATCGGGACCAACCTGCGCGTGACGCTTCAGTACGAGGACGCGAGCTTCAGCGGAAATGCGTGCCTTCAGAGCATCAAACCGCTCGACGCGAAGCGTACGCGCTACGGCTTCAGTTGCAGTGAGTCGGGATCTTCGGAATTGGCGTGCGGCCTGCGCACGATCAATCTCGAAGTGCAGCGCATGCAGATGCAGAGACTGTCCCGATCCGCGTGAGATTCCCCCTGCCGAGCACCAGGCCGCGACGCGCAGCATGATGTGGCGGGCTTTCGCTGACCGTATCGACGCCACGCACCCTTCATAATCAACCGGCGCCTGTCGCCTCCTCGTGATTGCCGGCCGCGAAGCGACTACCGTCACCCGGTGCCAATATCCCCGGAGGCGACTGGACGCATGGCTGATGCAGTGGTGCTTGATGGTTCGGCGGTCGGGTTGGAGGCGTTCGAGGCTGTGGCGCGGGCCGGGGGGCGGGTTTCGATGGCGGATGAGGCCTTGGCCCGGGTCCGGGCGTCGCGGGCGGTGGTTGAGGCGTCGCTGAAGGACGGGCAGCCGCAATACGGGATCAACACCGGGTTCGGGTCGCTCTCGATGCAGCAGGTGGGCATGGGGCAGCTGGGCGAGCTTCAGACGAACCTGATCCGGTCGCACGCGGCGGGGATTGGTCCCCCACTGCCCAAGGAGATCGTGCGGGGCATGATGCTGCTGCTGGTGGCGTCCTTGTGCCGAGGGTGCTCGGGGGTGCGACCCGTGCTGATCGAACGGCTGGTGGCGATGCTGAACGCGGGGGTGACGCCGACCGTGCCGGAGATCGGGTCGGTCGGAGCGTCGGGAGACCTCGCGCCGCTGGCTCACCTGGCGCTGGTTCTGCTGGGCGAGGGCGAGGCTGAGATCGGTGGGAAGAGGATGCCGGGTGCCCAGGCGCTCCAGTCGGCGGGGATCGAGCCCCTGCAACTTGTGGCTAAGGAGGGGCTCGCGTTGATCAACGGCACGCACCTGATGGCGGCGCGGGGGGCGCTCTTGTGCGTTGACTTTGATCGTCTCATGGATGCCGCTCTTCTGGGGGCGGCCATGTCGCTCGATGCGTGCCGAGGCACAGCGCGGCCGTTCGACGCGCGGGTGTACAACGTTCGCAATCAGCCGGGGCCTCGGACGGCGGCGGCACGACTGCGCGAACTGCTCGTCGGGAGCGAGATCGTGGTGTCGCATCAAGAGGACGATCCCCGGGTTCAGGACCCCTACTCGCTTCGCTGTGCCGCGATGGTGTTGGGTGCGGCGATGGACGCAGCCAGTTATGTAAAACAGGCTGTGCAGAACGAACTGGGCGCGGTGACAGACAACCCGCTCGTGTTTGCCGATTCTGAGGCTAAGGCTGGGGCTGATTCCGGAGCGGATCGCGGTGCACACGCTGATGCGATTGTCGCGGCGGGCAACTTCCACGGCATGCCCATCGCCATTCCGCTGGACGTGATGGCCATCGCACTCTCACATGTCGCGGGTATTTCTGAACGGCGGACGTTCTTCATGCTCTCTGCACGCGATCCTGAAACGCACCTGCCCCCCTACTTGAGTCCCAACCCAGGGTTGCACTCGGGGCTGATGATTGCGCAGTACACGGCCGCGGCGTGCTGCAACGAGATCATCGCGCTCGCATCGCCGGCGAGTGTCGTCAACATATCGACCAGCGCCGGGATCGAGGACTACAACTCGTTCGGCCCGCGCTCGGCAGCCAAGGCGACACGGGCGCTGCAACTGAGTCGCAATGTCGTTGCGATTGAACTGATGTGTGCTGCGGAGGCGATTGAGCGTCATCGACCGCTTCGGTCTGGGGCGATGGTCGAGGAGGCGCACGCCTTGATTCGGCGCTGCGTGGAGCCGTATGCAGCCGATCGTTCGCCTGCTGCTGATATCGCTGCGATCCCCACAACCGCCATGCGAGGTACTGACGGCGTAGACACTGCTACGATGCGAGGGACAGATAACGTAGTCTTAGCTGGACCAACAAAGAATGAAATGGACGCAGGTCACGCTGCACTCCCGACAGCGGTTGAGAATGCAGATCAGACTTGGGACGAAGCCAAGGCCGGACATACAGCGGGTGGAAGCTTCGGAGAAGAAATGCAGGCCCACGCGCTTTCAACGGAAATCACAGCTTTGAATGATCTCTCTTTGGTTGACATTCTAGATTCAGCCTCTGAGATTGACGGGCTGACTCTCCGAGAAGTCTTCGCGGTACTCGCTGCCGGTATCGCCGGACAGATTTCTGGCGCGTCCACTACAACAGTAACCATCAAAGATCACTCCGGAACCGCAACCCCGAA
>JADFOF010000322.1 GCA_022563015.1 Planctomycetota bacterium | reverse complement strand
AAGTGCCCCGGTGACGGTTGACCCGACGCGGGTCCGAATGCCACCTGCTCATGGTCATAACGACGGATGGCGGGCGAACTCAGCGGAAAATAAAGAAACTCTTTGTCGCGAGAAGGTGTGGGGCTACGGCCGATTCAGCCCTGATTCGGCCCGGCATACCCCAGCCGGGCGGTGCCCTGGGTCTACACTTGGTGCCGTTCTCGACCTCTACCGGAGTTCCCATGCGACCCCCACGGCGACCCAAAGGAAACTCATGGCCACAATGACCGACGCCTCACGCTCCAATCCCGCTTCCTCCGCCCCCTCGGCACCAACCAAGGAGTCCGGCGCTCACTTTGCTGCTGCTGCTCGTCTTCGTCGGCACAGCGGCGGTCGGGCTGATTCTCGCGGACGGCGCGGCGACGGGATGGCGAGCCCGGCGGGCGCAGGAACCGCCGGCGCCTTCGGACATCACGACGGCGAGCGCATCCACGTTCACATGGACGAGAACAGCGGCACCAGCGTCACGGACATCCCCAACATCCTCGTGAACAACGGGTTCAGGATCACCAGCTTCGTGGAAGAGGCGGTGAACCTCGAAACCGCGTTCATGCGCCTCACCAAGGGGATGGTGCAGTAGGGGAAGTGACTCGGTGACGAAGTGACGAGTGACGAAGTGGGGAGGGGCTATAGTGGGCGGCGTTCGGGACCAGGCCAAGGCCCGAAGCAAACGCCGATCGGATCGACACGGGAGCCCGCACCGAGATGAACGCGATCCACAGCTCGGAACTCGGCGTCGCGGCGTGGGTTGGCGGGAGACTGACGGTGGGGGCGGGCATCGAGGGGCAAGTGGACACACTTGCGGTCATACCGGGCACAGCGCTGCTGTTCGGGCTCATGCTGGCTGCGGCGATCCTCGGCGGGTACCTGGCGCACCTGGTGCGCGTGCCGCGGGTCGTTGGATACCTCGTCGCGGGCATCGTGCTCAAGGCGGCTTTGCACGGGCTCCTTCAGACCGATCCGCTCGAACAGACCGGGGTTCTGCTCGCCGAGGC
This sequence comes from Planctomycetota bacterium, assembly GCA_022563015.1. Classification (GTDB taxonomy): domain Bacteria; phylum Planctomycetota; class Phycisphaerae; order Phycisphaerales; family UBA1924; genus JADFGU01. The sequence continues at coordinate 2,203 of JADFOF010000322.1, read as the reverse complement.
GGCGCGGCCGCTCAAAGCCATCACGGACCTCGGGCTGGGCGTGATCCTGTTCTCAATCGGCGGCGTCTTCGAGGCTCGGCACTTCCGGCCCATCGGCGGGCGGCTGCTCAGGATCGCGCTGGGCGAGAGCGGGCTGACGCTGCTGCTCGTCTTCGCCGGCACGGCGGCGGTCGGGCTGATTCTCGCGGACGGGGCGGCGACGGGCACGGTGCTGGCCTTCGCGCTGCTGCTTGGCTTCGCGTCGATCGCCACCGCGCCGGCCGCCACGCTCTTCGTCGTGCGCGAGTATGACGCGAAGGGGCCCGTCACCGACGCGATCCTCGGCCTGACCGGGCTCAACAACATCTTCTGTGTGGTCATGTTCTATCTGTGCTTTGCGCTTCTGGCGGCGTCGGGCGCGCTCGGGGGCGTGGAATCGTCCTCGAGTACCATCTGGATTGACTTGGTGACGATGACCGTGGGCAGCGTCGTGCTCGGCGTCGCCCTGGGCTTCGCACTGAGCATTCTTCACGCCATGCTGCGGCATCAGGACACGCTTCTCATCCTCGTGGCTGTGTTCATCGTCACGGGCGCGGGTGCGGGTTGGCTGCTCGAGCATCACAGCGTGTCGTACAACTTCCTGCTCTCGACGCTGTGCATGGGCGCGACGTTCGCCAACGTCGCGATCGACCCGGGCAGCCTCGACACGCGCCTGCAGGACATGAGCCGGCCGATCCTGGTCGGCTTTTTCGTCATCGCCGGGTACAAGCTGCACCTGGGGGACCTGGCCGATCTGCAATACCTCGGCATCGCGTACATCGTCTGCCGGCTGGCGGGCAAGACCATCGGCGCCTGGCTGGGCATGCGATGGTCCCGCGCACGCGACGAGCTGCCGCCATTGCTCGGCTCGGCGCTTTTGTGTCAGGCCGCGGTGGTCATCGGGCTGGCCGAGTTTGTGAGCGCCTACTGGCAGAGCGACTGGGCACAGCGTTTCGTCACCGTGGTGCTGGGCTCGGTCGTCGTGTTCGAGGTCTGCGGGCCGATACTCACCAAGGGCGTCGTCAAGCGGGCGGGCGAGGTCAAGGCCGTGACGCTGCTGCGCCGAACGAGTGTCGCGGAGATCGGCGGCGCGTCGATTGTCGCGTTGAGCTGGCACGCGCTGATGCGCACGGTCGGGAGGGGACGGGGCATGGACCGGGGACGCGCGTCCGGCGGCGGGCCATCGCTCCTGGCCCGGCACGTCATGCGGGCCAACGTCAAGTGCATCCCGGCCGGCGCCGACTTTGACGAAGTGCTGCGGTTCGTCGAGCAGTCGCGGTTCAACCACTTCCCGGTCGTGGACGAGCAGACGCGCCTCGTCGGTGTCATCCACTTCCACGACATCCAGGGGATCATCTACGACCCGCACCTGGTCTCACTAATGACGGCCGCGGACATCGCCGGCCCGCCGGGCGAACTGGTCCACGCGGACATGCCCCTGACCGACGTGCTGGCGGTGTTCCAGAAGAGCAACCTGGGCTCGATGCCGGTCGTGGAATCGGCGGGCGCGCGGCGAGTGATCGGGATCCTCGAGCGTCGCGACGTGCTCCGCGCAGCACACCTGAGCCGCGACGAGCCCGCATAACCCTCTCCGCCCCATTGCCCATTGCCCCTCTCCTCCCATTGCCCATTGCCTAATGCTATTGCCTCTCTCCCCCCATTGCCTTCCCCCTCACACCTCCCGCCCGGTGGGCTTGCCGCACTTCGGGCAGAACGCGCTCTCAAGTCCGCCCAGATCGCACCGGCAGTGCGGGCATCGGTCCGGCGACATGCGGTCGAAGCGCCAGAGCCAGACGGTCGTCAAGGCCAGCACCAGCACAACCGGCCACCACGGCATGAAGACCCAGTACTGCCCGCCGCTGATCGTCACGGACGGGACGAAGCGCACGCGGTGACGGGCATCGACGCGTGCAATCCAGCCGCTCCCGCCGCCGGCGCCTTCCCCGCCGGCCACTGCGGGCCGGTCATCGGGCGACACCGGGGTGTGGCGGGCGTACACCCCGCCGGACTCCAGCACCAGGCGGCGGTCCATCCGGGAGTTCTGGTCGTACCACGCGTAGCCGACATACCACCACGCGGAGACAATGAACAGCCCCGCCGCCAGCAGCGTGCCGGCCACACCCGCCCACTTCAGCCCTCGCCGTGTGAAAAGCCGTCCGACCTGCATGAGCCACTCCCTCGGGGC
>JADFOF010000321.1 GCA_022563015.1 Planctomycetota bacterium | reverse complement strand
TGAACAAGGTTTCCGTCGCGGTCGATCAGGTACTTGGTGAAGTTCCAGCTCGGCTCCTCGCTCCCGGCGGAGAGGCTCGCGAACAGCGCGTCCTGATCCTCGCCCAGCACACTTATCTTGGAGAACATCGGGAACGTGACGCTGTAGTTCTCCGTGCAGAATTGGACGATCTGGGCGTCGGTTCCCGGCTCCTGGCCGCCGAAGTTGTTCGCAGGGAAGCCGAGAACGACAAACCCCTGGTCCATCTTCTGCTCGTACAGCGATTGCAGCCCCTCGTACTGCGGCGTCAGGCCGCACTCGCTGGCCACATTGACCACGAGCACCACCTTGCCGCGATATCGGCTCAGATCCTGCTCCGAGCCGTCGATGCCGCGCATCGTGCGATCGAGCAGCGTCGGAGCGGCGGACTCCCCGTCTCTCAGCGCGACCGGCTCCTCAGATTGCTTGGCCTGCGTCGTGTCGTCGGCACAGCCCGGCCCGAGCGCCAGGCACGCGGCGCAACCCGTCAGCCCGGTGACAATCCATCGATTTCGCATCGGCTTCCCTCCCGGTATGGAACCCAGCAGATCCGAAGCGCCCGCTCCGGACCCGCACAGGTGAACGGTCATCGCAGCATAATAGTAACCCCGACCGGCGGTTCCTAGACTCTCCCGTGACCGAGTTGATCCGGATTGTTCGATTTGCGGTCGGTTCGGCCGACCCTGACGGCCCCGGCGAGCACGCCAATGGGCACGGCGGGTTTCCGTCCGCGCGCGGTCTGGACCGTTATTTCGAGCTGAGCGTGCGCTGCCGTGGCGAGTTGGGAAGCCAGAGCGGCTACATCGTCAACATCAAGGTGATCGACGACGTGGTGCGATCGGGGGCGGCGGCGGTCATCGCGCGGGCGTGCCGCGACCGACCCGACGCCGAACCGGGTGAGCTGATGCCGGAGATTCTCGAGACGATCCGTCGCGCCTGCCCGGCGGAGGTCTCGTCGGTGACGCTGCGCCTGAGCCCCTACTATTGCGTCGAGATGGAAGCTCGCGATCGATCCCGGGTGCTGGTTCGGCAGCGGTTCGAGTTCGCCGCGTCGCACCGGCTGCACGTGGATCACCTCTCGGACGAGGAGAACCTGTTGCTGTTCGGGAAGTGCAACAACCCGCGCGGGCACGGGCACAACTACATCGTCGAGCCGTGCGTCGAGTGCGCCCTGGACGAGGACAGCCGCCAGCCGTTCACCCTGCTGGACCTTGAGCGGCTGACGATCGCGTGCGTGGTCGAGCCGTTCGACCATCGGAACCTGAACCTGGAAGTGGACGATTTCGGCCCGGGCGGGGTGAATCCGACGGTCGAGAACATCGCCCGGGTGTGCTATGAGCGGCTGGCGAAGCCGATTGGGAATCTGGGCAAGGGGGCTCGGCTGCGGTCGGTCACGGTTTGGGAGTCTGAGCGCACAGCGGCAACCTATCCCGCCTAGCTTTCCGGGAAGAGCGGCTCACGGGCGTCTGCGCAACGAAAATGTATCCGGCCCGAATTTCCGAATCCCGCGGACGAAGTACCGATACAATGTGCCAGTATGGGAATCGGAACCGTTCTACTGCAACGGGGGCTCATCAGCCGAGCGCAGCTCGAAGACGCGCTGGGTGAGCAGCGGCGAACGGGCGAGCGGCTCGACCGGGTGCTCGTGCGGATGGGCTTCGTCACGCGCGAGCAGGTCCTCGAGGCGATCGGCGAGCAGTTCCACATGCCCGTGGTCGATCTGACCACCATGGTCGTCGAGGCCAAGGTGCTCAAGCAGCTGCCCGCCCGGCTCGTGCACCGGCAGAACTGTGTCCCCATCGCACAGGCGAACGGCACGCTGACCGTCGCCACGAGCGACCCGTTCGAGATCTCCGTGCTCGACGAGTTGCGGCTGCTGGCGGGGTGCTCGATCGATCTCGTCCTGGCCGACGAGGAAGACCTGCACAAGTTCATCCGGCTGAACTACGGCGTCGGCAGTGACACGCTGGACGAGATGTCGGCGGGCCTGGAGGCTGAGCCGGCGCTCGACCCCGCCACGGCCGAGGAGGTCGAACAGGCCCAGGAAGCCTCCGTCATCAAGCTGGTCAACGACATCATCATCGAGGCGATGAACGAGCGCTCCACCGACGTGCACATCGAGCCGTACGAGAAGGAACTCGTCGTCCGGTACCGGATCGACGGCATCCTGCAGCGTGCGAACGTGCCGCCGACGATCAATCGGTTCGGGGCCGCGATCATCAGCCGCATCAAGATCATGGCCAACCTGAACATCGCCGAGAAGCGCACGCCGCAGGACGGTCGGATCTCGTTCAGGCGGCGCACGCGCGAGCACGGGCTGGAGGAGTACGACCTCCGCGTGAGCGTCATCCCGATGCTCAGCGGCGAGGGCGTGGTGCTGCGCATCCTGAACAAGTCGGCCGTGACGCTCACGCTTGACGACCTGGGCATGCCCGGCACGGTGTTCTCGGTGTGGGACGAGATCATCCGTCGGCCGCACGGGATCGTGCTCGTGACCGGACCGACGGGGAGCGGCAAGTCGACGACGCTGTACGCCTCGATGAATCAGATCGTCAGCGACGAGGTGAAGGTCATCACCATCGAGGATCCGGTGGAGTACCAGGTCGCGGGCATCAATCAGATCCAGGTGAACGACAAGGTGGGGCTGACATTCGCGACCGGGCTCAGGTCGATCCTCCGCCACGACCCGGACGTGGTCCTGGTGGGTGAGATTCGCGACAAGGAGACGGCCGAGACGGCGGTGCAGGCGTCGCTGACGGGCCACCTGGTGTTCTCGACGCTGCACACGAACGACGCGCCCGGCGCGATAACGCGGCTGCTGGATATGGGCGTCGAGCCGTTCCTCGTCTCCTCGTCCGTGGAGGGAGTGCTCGCGCAGCGGCTGGTGCGGCGGATCTGCACCGAGTGCGGCCAGGCGTACACGCCCGACCCGGCCGACATCCCGCCGGGCTTGAAGCTCGGGCGCGATCAGACGCTCATGCGGGGCGCGGGCTGCCGCTCGTGCCGCAACACGGGGTATCGGGGTCGAATCGGAATCTATGAGATCCTGGTCATCACCGACAACACGCGCGAGATGATCATGCAGCGCATCAATGCGCCCGTGATTGCTAAGCGTGCCGAGGAGGACGGCGACCTGCTGTCGCTGATCGACGATGGGTACGCGAAGGTTCGAGCCGGAGTGACGACGATCGGCGAGGTGATGCGGTCCGTCAAGGCCTAGCGCGATCGGTCTTCATTC
>JADFOF010000320.1 GCA_022563015.1 Planctomycetota bacterium | reverse complement strand
TTCCTGCGCCCGCCGGGCTCGCCATCCCGTCGCCGCGCACGATCGTGACCTTCTTGACGCCGGCCATCTTGCTGAGCAGCTCCGCCGCCTCGCGCGTCCGGTCCTGAACGCTCACGTGCACGACCTGCCCGATCCGGGCTTGCTTGAGCGCGCTGGCGACCGAGCCGCTGAACAGCAGCTTGCCGCGCTCGATGATGCCGACCATATTGCACAGCTCGGCCAGCTCGTGCAGAATGTGGCTGGAGATCAGGATGGTCTTGCCCATCCGCTTGAGCTCCTTGAGCAACTCGCGGATCTCGATGCGCGCCCTGGGGTCGAGCCCGGACGCCGGCTCGTCCATCAGCAGCACCTTCGGGTCGTGCAGCAGCACGCGGGCGATGCTCAGGCGTTGCTGCATGCCCCGGCTGAGCCCGTTCACCTCGGCCGTCGCCTTGAAACCCAGGTCCGTCAGCTCGAGCACGTCGCGGACGACCTTCCTGCGCTGCATGCCGTGGATGTTGTACGCAGCCGCGAAGAACTCGAGGTATTCCATCACCACCATGTCCTCGTACGCGCCCATGAAGTCGGGGACGTATCCGATCTGCGGTCGGATCAGCCGGTTCTGATAGCCGACGGTCAGGCCGGCCACCTGGGCCTGGCCGCTCGAGGGCTTGAGCAGCGTCGCCAGGATCTTGATCGTGGTCGTCTTGCCCGCGCCGTTGGGACCGATGAACCCGTAGCAGTCGCCCTCCTCGATCGATAGATTGAGGTTGTCCAGCGCGACGAGATCGCCGTAACGCTTGGTCAGGTTGATCGTCTCGATCATCGGCACGGACGGGTTCCTCTCAGGTCGGCGCGATTCGGGGAAAGGGCCGAATCAAGTCCGGATTCCAATACTATTCTCCACGGGGCTCCTTTGCATTGCGCGTTGGCCGTGTCCAGTTGACCCCTTCTCAATACTGCGAGCTGCACTATTGGGCCCTTCATTGTCCGTCCCCCGCCGGTGGAAGGCTGCCGATCGTTGGCGGGTTCTCCGGGAGCGGGTATATCCACCGCACGATCGTCAGCCCGCGCGATTCGAGCGGCCGACCGTTCACTCGAATCGGCGTCGGGCACGGCGCGGCGTCGCCGATTCGCTCGTCGCCGACCACGCCCATCACGATGACGCAAGGCTGGGTGAACCACCGCCCCAGGTCCCAGCCGTGCAGTGAGCTGCGGGTGATCGCCAGGCTTCGGCTGTCGTCCGGGTCGGGCACGGGCATCATGTTGATCAGCCCCGCCGCGAGCAGCGCGTCGCTCGGGCTGGTCCCCTGATCCCAGCTCCGGACCATGCGAGTCCTGAACCAGTTGGGGAGTCTGGGCACGCTGCCCGCTCGCTCGGTCATCGTGATTTCGTCCAGCCGCAGCGGCGAGCCCGGGTCCCAGGCCGCGCCCAGCGAGAAGGCATACGGCGGTGTGAGATCCACCAGGTCCAGCAGGTTGCGGTTGTACCGCTGACCGCGCACGACAATGATCACGACGTTTTCGAGCGGCCCTTGAAGCTCGTGCTCGAGCACGCCCTCGAGCACGTGCGCGCCCGGTCCGGGCGGTTGATCAAGCAGGCGGATCTCGCCCGGGTCGGTCCCCGCCCCGCCGACCGGGCGCGGCATTCCCCAGCCCGTGGTGCCCGCGAAGTCGATCCGGAACTCCTTGATGGTCGAGCGCACCGGGAAGACGGTCCGGTCGGGCTCCGCCGCGTCGATCAGATACCCCCGCGAGTCGGGGAATGCGCCCGCGCCCCGCGTGTCGCCCCAGGGCGCAAGCAGGTTGTGGAAGCGTTCGCCGCCGTCGCCGTCCGGATGGCCGACGCTGATCCGCGCTTCGCCGTACTCGGGCACCAGGAGGCTCAGAAAGGTGCGTGATCGCTGAATGCTCGAGCCGTACACGTGTTCGAGGATTGTGACGTGCCGCCCGCTTATCCGTCGCGGCTTGATGAGGGCCACGCCGCCCCAGCTGATCCCGGTGAAGACCACCGTCGCCGCGACGAACGCGATCCACGCGTGCCGCAGCAGGTCCGCCCGCTTGAGCAGCGCGAACGACACCGGGGCCGCGATCAACCAGTACGCCAGGAAGACGAGGAACCCGAGCATCACCCCCTTCACCGCGTCGCCCTTGTAGTCGATCCGGTCGGCGATCTGCCGATCGTAAATGACCACCTCTCGGCTCCGGCGCAGCGCGTCGTCGGTCTCGTCCTTGGTAAGCGCCTTGTCGCGCCGACCCAGCACACGGTTCCAGAACGACTCGATGTTCGGCCGACCGAACCCGGTCAGGGCGGTCGAGGTCAGGTTCAGCCCGACGAGCGTGACGGCCCCGGTGCCGACCAGGCGCGTCACGACCACGCACTCGCCGTCCGGGCCGTTGAGGATGCGGATCGCGTCCGTGGCGCGCCGCCGGTCCGGCATCGGGGTGAAAACATGCACGGTGAGATTCGACGGCAGCGGTCTCAGATCGTCCGGCGTGGTCAGCAGCCCGCGGTACCGCTGGTAGTTGACGCCCTCCAGCCGCTCGATCTCGACGGCCGGCATGATCGAGAACAGCGGGTTGAACCGCGCGTCGGTCACCCAGTCGATCGCGCCGCTGCGCATCACGATCACCAGGTGCCCGCCGCGAATGACCCACTCGCGGATCGCGGCGGCCTGATCGAGCGACAGCGCCGTCGTCTGTGGGCCCGTCCACACCAGCGCGTCGAACGACATGAGCCCCATCCACCGATCCGGCAGGTCTTCGGGCCTTATCCCGTTGGCGAGCTCGACCCGCTCGTGCCCGCCGATGGCGTAGCGCTTGTTGCGTCGCGTCGGCGTGTACCCGAGCAGCCCCGCGGACGAGTTGCCCACGACCCCGATGATCGAGTACAACTCGTCCTTCGCGCCCCGCACCGCGGCGCCCGCCTGCCCGAGCCGACGACCGATCTGCACGGCGCCGGACGCGTCGGTCGAGGCCTCGTGCACCACCACGGGCAGCTCGCCACTGCGCATCCCCGCGGGCAGCCTCGTGTAGAGCCAGATCGACTTGCTCTCGCCGGGCGCGGTCGCCAGCTCGCGGTAGTTGCGCGGGAAGTCGCCGTCCGCGTCGGTCTGTTCGATCCAGACGACGACCTCGCGTGCGCGGCTGCCCTGGTCGCTCAGCGTGACCTTGATCCCGGCCCAATCTCCCGCCCTGGAGACCCCCCCCACGCCGAACACCGGGACCGAAACCACCACCTCGTCGGCGGTCTGAGCTCCCGCCGGTGAGTGCGAGGCGGCGACCACCGCCAGCA
>JADFOF010000319.1 GCA_022563015.1 Planctomycetota bacterium | reverse complement strand
CGCCCGACGCCTGCGCATCGGGGTCTCGACCAGCACGCTCGACCAGGCCCGTGACGCGCTTGGGCGCGGCGCGGACTACCTGGGGCTCGGCCCGATGTTCTCGTCCTCGACCAAGCCCGGTTCGGGCGTCGCCGGGCCCGCATTTCTCGAAGAGGTCCTTGCGGACCCGGAGCTTTCGGCCCGTCCGCACCTGGCGATCGGCGGCATCGGCGCCCAGAACATCGCTGAACTCACAGCGCTCGGCTGCCGCGGCGTCGCGGTGTCGTCGGCGGTCTGTTCCGCCCACAGCCCCGGCGATGCCTGCACCGAGTTGCTCGAACACCTGCCCGCGCCGGATCCCGACGCCTGAGGTATCCTCACCCGTGCACTTCACGCTCATCGACGCTGTGCTGGAACGATCTGACGAGCACCTTGTCGCGTGCAAGGAGGTCTCGGCTGCCGAGGAGTATCTGCAGGACCACTTCCCGACGTTCCCGGTTCTGCCCGGCGTGCTGATGCTGGAAGCGATGGTCCAGGCCGCTCGCGAGCTCGTCCAGCCGCGCGCCAGCCTGGCGCCGGGCGATCTTCCGATGGTGCTCGGGGGCGTGCGAGCGCTCAAGTACGGCTGCTTCGTCAAGCCCGGTCAGACGCTTCAAGTGCGGGTCGAGCTGCTCAAGCGGCTGGACGACGGGTCGGTCGAGTTCAAGGGCGCGGGCGTGTGTCTGGACCCGACGGCGGAGCCCGGTGTCGAGCCTCCCACGGCGGTCTCGGGCCGATTCACGCTTCGACAGGTACGGTTGGGCGGCACGGGCGGGCCCTTCACGGCATCGACCGGCTAACATCTGCGACTCCCCGACCCACGCCAAGGAAGACGAATGTCACGCGAAGAAATCTTTGATAAGGTCCGCGACGTGCTGGTCGAGGTGCTGGCTGTGGACGAGGACGAGGTCACCGAGCAGGCCACGCTCACGTCCCAGCTGGGCGCCGAGTCCATCGACTTCCTGGACATCGTTTTTCGTCTCGAACAAGCGTTCGAGTTCAAGATCGGGCAGGGCGAGTTGTTCCCGGACAATGTCGCCCAGGATCCGGAGTACGTGCAGGACGGCATGGTCACGGACAAGGGGCTGGCCACGCTGAGGGAGCGCCTCCCGCACGCCGACTTTGCCACGCTGGAAGCGGACCGGAAGATCGCCAACGTGGGCGAGATCTTCACCGTCGACGCGGTGGTGAACTTTGTCGAGCGCAAGCTCGCCGTCTGACGCCTCATTGAACCCCACGGAACCCCGCCATGCGATGGCTCTGGATCGACCGCGTCGTCGAGCTTGTTCCGAGGGAGCGGCTGGTGGCGATCAAGAATGTCTCGCTCGCCGAGGACCACCTGCACGACCACTTCGCCGCACAAGGCGGTCGAGTCGCGATGCCCGTCATGCCCGCCACGCTCATCATCGAGGGCATGGCGCAGACGGCCGGGATCCTGGTCGGGCACGCGGAAGAGTTCCGCGAGAAGGTCATCCTCGCCAAGATCAGCAAGGTTGTGCTCACGCGCGAGGCGGTCCCGGGCTTCACGCTCCGCTACACGGCGACGATCGAGCGGATGGACGCGATGGGCGCGGCCACATCCGGTCGCGTCGAACTGATCGACCCCAACGACCCCGCGTCGGTGGAAACCATCGGTCAGATCGACCTGATGTTCAGCCACATCGATCAGAACCTCGCGGGCCGGGAGTTTCCCGAGCACAATTTCGTCTTCGGCGAGTCGTTCAGGACGGTGCTGCGATCGAGCGGGATCGAGTTCTGACGGGCGATGTCGCCGAGGTCGGCGTCAGAACACGATGTTCGGATGCGAGCGCCAGATCATCACGGTCGCGGTGATCTCCACGATCGCGACGACGATGGGAACGGCGCTCACGGCCACCGACCACTGCGCCATCCGCCGTCCCGCCCGCTGGTTGCGCAGGCCGATCGTCTCGCAGATCACGACAACGACCGTGACGGTTGCGAATTTCAGGGCGATGATCCCGTTGAGCCCGCCGAGCCCCAGCGCCCACTGCGCCACGCCGTTCATTTCGTGGCCGCCCATCGTCAACACGACCCACGTCAGGATGATGTCCAGCGACGCGAGCAGGATGTACCACGGGTAGAAGCCGCCGTAGCGCACCGGCGACGAAACCGCGGCGACGAACCCGGTTCGCCCGGCCGGGTCAATCGGCGTGTTGCTCAGCGTCCATGTCATGCGTGCGTTCCTCGGCGTGTCGGTCGGCGGTACGCACGAGTTGGTCGAACAGTTCCGTCGGCGGCGGTCCGCCCGTCCACATCGAGAACTGTGCGGCCGCCTGCCTGACAAACATCTCAGTCCCCCGGATTATTGCGAAGCCGCGCGACAGACTTTCACGCAACATCGGCGTCAGCTCGGGGGTATACACCGTGTCGAAGAACACCGTTCCAGGCTGCGCGTGCGCGAACACGGCTTCGGGCACGATGTTGCCTTCGGGATCCGGCCCGCCCGCCATACCGATCGGTGTGCAGTTCACGATCGCCGAAAAGGCCGCCGGATCGAGCTTTGAGACCGAACACGCTTGAATGGAGCCTCGCGGTGTGCGCCCGAGTTCGCTGGCGAGGCGCTCGCCCGGCTCAGGGGTTCGGCTGAATACGCTCACGTGGGCGCCTTGCTGTGCTGCGCCGTACGCGACCGCACGCGCCACGCCGCCGGCCCCGAAGATCGCGACCCGCTTCCCATCGATCCCGCCCATCGCGTCTTTCAGGCACGCCGCGGCCGCGGGAGCGTCCGTATTCGCCACCTCGGCCGACACGATCGCGCCGTTTGAGTCTCGCGCGATTGAGAGCGTGTTGCCGGCCCCGATCGCCTCGGCCGTCGCGTCGATCGTCCAGCCTCGCTCCCGGGCGAACCGCACGAGGTTCTGCTTGTGCGGCTGCGTCACGCTCGCCCCCGCAAAGTCCAGCCCGGGATGGTCCACGAGCTCCCCGACCGTCGCCTTGAAGCTCGCGTAGCTCGTCTCGGGGTCGGGCGCGCCGACGATGGGCATCGGGAGGTAGACCGCGTCGATGCCGCGCTGGGCGAACCCGGCGTTGTGCACCCTGGGCGAGAGCGAGTGACCGAGCGGGTACCCGATCACGCCGTACACCCTCGTGCCCGGCCCGATCTCGCGGAACCGATAGAGGTTGAGCAGCTCGTCCACCGTCGGCTGTCCCGGCGCGGTCGCCTCGGCCGGACGCAGCGACGCGAACGTGAGAAATCCGCCGAACTTCGGCGCCAGCACCCGGCTCAATACTCCGAACTCGCCCATGCC
>JADFOF010000035.1 GCA_022563015.1 Planctomycetota bacterium | reverse complement strand
CCCAGCCACAAACGCGTCCTGGAAGCACAGGAAGTCGAAGATGTCGCAGACGGGGTCGGGATCGCAGTCGGGGTAGCACGGCCGGCGTGGATGAGGTTCTCGAAGACGCACCCCAAAAAGAACAGCCGCCCCTTTGAGGTGGCGGCCGGTCGCTCCGTAGAGCGTGGCCTGCGAATCTTTCTTCTTGTTACGAAAAGACTCACGGGCCTTGATCAAATACACTGGCCCCATTCTATCAGGGAGGGCAAGCACGTGCAAGAGGCATTTGCGGGTGTCGCTGGTTTTTGTTAGACTGGGCATCTTGGCCATGCTCCGGCCCCAATTCCCGCGTCAGACCAGGAGAATCGGCCGATGCGAGCATGGCAATGGGAGGTGACTCATGCTGAGACTCGGGCTCGACGTTGGTTCTTCCTCACTTGGCTGGGCGCTCGTGGATGAAGCAGATGGTGCGGGGCGAATCGTCGCTTCGGGCGTCCGTATCTTCCCCGAGGGGGTCGATCGCGACACCCAGGGGGGGGAGCAGAGCAAGAGCCAGTCACGGCGCGAGGCCCGCGGCGCGCGCCGGCAGAGCGCACGAAGGCGGCGCCGCAAGGCCAAGCTGGTCAAGCGGCTTGTCGAGGCTCGGCTGCTCCCCGGCGATGCCCAGGAGCGCGACGCACTCATGCTCGCCAATCCCTACGAACTTCGCGCCGCGGCACTGAGCCGCAAGCTCGAACCGTTCGAGATCGGTCGTGCGCTGATCCACCTCGCCCAGCGGCGTGGGTTTCTCTCCAACCGCAAGACGGACAACGCCAAGGAAGAGAAGGGAATGCTCGCGCAGATCAGTTCACTTGCCGAGAAGATCGAGTCCGCCGGGTGCAGCACGCTGGGCGAGTATCTGTACGGCCTCGACCTGCGCTTCAGTCACACGAACCAGAGGCAAGATCCAACGGACAAGGAATTCAAGGCGGGGGCGCTCGTGCCCACGGTCCGGCGGCTGCACACGCGCCGCAGCATGTATGTCGATGAGTTTCTGGCCATCTGGGACAAGCAGCACACGCACCATCCCGACCTGCTCACCGATGAACTGAAGCGCGACCTCTACAGGCCCGAGCCCGACAAGAAGTGGGTCTGTAAGGGGCTCATCTTCGGCCAGCGCCGCATGTACTGGCCCAAGAGCGTGGTCGGGCAGTGCGAGCTTGAGCCGAAGCTCAAACGGTGTGTGTCGGGCGAGCGCTGTGCACAACGATTCCGCATTCTCGTTGAAGTGAACAACATCAAGATCATCGACCGCTCGACCGGCGAAGAACGAACGCTATCGGGCGATGAACGTGCCACACTGATCGACTACCTCTCGATTGGCGAGAAACGCACCTTCGATCAGATCCGCAAGAAGCTCGGCTTTCACGAACAGGTCAGCTTCAACCTCGAAGGGCCGGAGCGCAAGTTCCTCAAGGGGCATATCACCGACACACGGCTCACGAAGGCCGTCGGCAAGAAGCCGTGGGCCGCGCTGGACGAGCGCGTCCGCGACGCTATCGCTCGCGTCGCCCTGCACGAAGACCAGGAGGAGGAGGCCCTGCCGATGCTCCTGGCGCTCGGGCTCAAACCGGAGCAGGCACAGCAGGTGCTCGCCGTGCGAGGCTTGCCAGAAACACGCATGGCTTACAGCATCGAGGCAATCGAGCGGCTGCTTCCGCATCTTGAGCGTGGGCTCTTTCTCATGGGCAACGATGCGAGCGATTCCGCGCTCCATGCCGCCGGATACCTGCGGCCCGACGAGCAGGCCGTGCGGCAGCGTCTGTTCCTGCCCCCCGCGCCGGACCTCCCCAACCCGATCGTTCGGCAGGCGATGGTCGAGGTTCGCCGTGTCGTCAACGCGATCCTGCGCGAGCTCTGCGACACGCCGACAGAGCGGGGCGGGCTCGGCGGCCGCCGTCCCGACGCGATCCACATCGAACTCGCCCGCGAGGCCAAGCGCTCGTTCGAGCAGCGCCAGCAGATGCGCTTCGACAACGCCAAGCGAAAGACAGTCCGCGAGGAGGCGGCCGACACCATTCTCGTTCATGGCGGCAAACCCACGCCGGGCATGATCCGCAAGTATCAGATCTGGGAGCAGCAGGGCCGAGAGTGTGTGTACTCCGGCAAGCCGATCAGTCTCAGCCAGTTGCTTTCGGACGCGACGGATACCGACCACATCCTGCCCCGGTGGCAGAGCCTGGACGATTCGATGATGAACAAGGTCGTCTGCTTCCGAGAGTTCAACGCAAACAAGGGCGACCGCACACCCCGCCAGTGGCTCGAAGGGACGCCCGAGTGGGACGCCGTGTTGGCGCGGGCAGAGAAACTTCCCTATCCCAAGCTTCGCCGATTCCTCACAGAGAAAGTAGAGCTCGATGATTTCGTCAACCGCCAGTTCACCGACACGGCCTACATCAGCCGTGCGGTCTCACAGTACATGCGCTGCCTGGGTGTCAAGATCGTCACGCCCCGCGGTGGCATGACCGCCGAACTGCGCCGCCGATGGGGGCTCAACAGCATCCTCTCGGACGAAGGGGCGAAGAACCGCGAGGACCACCGGCATCATGCGGTGGACGCGGCCGTCATCGCCATGACCACGCACAAGCGCCTCCATGCGCTGGCCAACGAACGAGGCGAAAACGTCACACCCCCCTGGAAGAGCGTGCGCCAGGACCTGGCCGAATCGGTCCTTGCAATCAATGTCTCGCACCGCGTGCAGCGGCGACTGCGAGGGGCACTGCACGAAGACACGCTGTATGGCCGGACGCAGAAGAACCCCGAGGCAGGGGATTCCGCTCCTCCTCGCCGTCACGCCAGAGGCTGGACAGAAGCGGACGGCGTCTGCGTGCGCCGCAAACCGATCGCCGCGATCACCACGCTCAAGCACATCGCCAAGGTGCGCGACAAGGGCATCCGGCTCGTCCTCAAGCGGCACCTCGAAACATTGGGCGTGGACACGACGAAGAAGACCGGCGCGCTCCCCAAGAAGTGCTTCGAGGGTGAGCACATCCCGACCATGCCCTCGGGCGTCCCGATCAAGCGCGTCCGGATGCTCGAAAAGGGTGAGACATGGAGGCAGGTGCGACCCGGCCAGCTCGTCAAGCCGGGCAGCAACCACCACATTGTCTACCGCGAAAAGGGCACGGGCGACAAGACGAAGTGGGTCGCCGAGGTCGTCACGATGTGGGACGCCGCCATCCGCGTGAGAAAAGGTCGCGAGAAGACCATGGTGGACCGGCGCGACACCGATGCGGGCCGCTTTGTCATGTCGCTGTCCATGGGAGAAATGTTCATGATGGATGGCGACGACGGCGAGCGCGTGCTGTGTACTGTGCGGAAGATGGATCAGGTCAACGGGAGATTGCATTATAAAGCGCACACGGATGCTCGGCCGGCCGGCGACCTTACACCGCTCAATCTCTATCTGTCTCCAGACGCCATGCGAAAGTGCAACGCCAAAAAAGTGACGGTGGATCCGATCGGCCGTATTCGGTGGGCGAACGACTGATGCTCACACGCACACTGGAAATCAGCAGAGAACCCACGCACCTCTCGGTCGAGAACCGTCAGCTTCTCATCACGCCGCAGGGCGAGCACCCGCGCGGCCTACCCATGCGGCGGCGCATCCCCTGTGAAGACATTGGTGTCCTCATCGTCGATGAACGCGACACTACTTACACGCACTCCGCGCTTGTCTCTCTCATGAACGCGGGGGCGGCCGTTGTCGTCTGCGGTCGCGACCACCTGCCCGCCGGCATCATGCTTCCCGTCAGTTCGCACGGCGAGCAGCTCTGGCGCCTCGACGCGCAGCTCTCGATGCGAAAGCCCGTGGGCAAGCGCCTCTGGGCGCAGATCGTCAAGGCCAAGATCCGCGCCCAGGCGGTCAACCTTGACCACGCGCCGACAGTTCAGCGCAGGCTGCTTGCGCTCGCACGGAATGTTCGCTCGGCGGACGCGGGCGGGACCGAGGCGACCGCCGCCCGGGCGTACTGGTCCGCACTCTTCAGAGGAGCCGATCTGCCCGGAGTCCGATTCAGGCGACTGCCCGGCGACCGCGCCGCGCCAGCGCCCAACAACCTGCTCGACTACGGGTACGCGGTCATGCGAGCCGCCCTCGCCAGGGCGCTCATCGGCTCGGGGCTCTTCCCGGCGATTGGCATCCAGCACAGCAACCGCTCCAATGCCTTCGCCCTCGCCGATGATCTCGTCGAGCCGCTGCGCCCCATCGTGGACGCCCAGGTGCTGCGGCTCGTTCAAGAGCGCCAGTTCGTGCTCGATCGGGCCACCAAGGCCGAGTTGCTGGTTCTGCTCTCAACGCCCGTCCAGATCGAGGACGCGGTCGGCCCGTTGCAGGCGGCGCTGCCCCGCTACACCGCCTCGCTCGTGCGCTGTCTGACCGACGAGGCGACGGAACTGCTCATCCCCGTCCGCGCCGGAATGCCGCCCGACGTGCGGTCGTTCGCCGGTGGGCTCGACGATCCGGACGAGGGGAGGCGCGCGTGATCATCAGCGCGTACCGTTTCATGTGGGTTCTCACGATGTTTGATCTGCCGACCGACAGTAAGCCAGCGAGGCGACAGTACGCCCTTTTTCGCAAGATGCTGCTCAACGACGGCTTCGCGATGATGCAGTATTCTGTCTACATCCGCCACTGCGCCAGCCGCGAGAATGCGGCCGTCCACATCAGCCGGGTCGAGGCGGCCGTGCCGCCCGATGGAGAAGTGCGCGTGATCACCATAACAGACAAACAGTTCGAGCGGATGCGCGTTTTTTGGGGAAAACGGCGCACTCGACCCGAACAGCCTCCGGCACAGCTGGAGTTATTCTGATGCGGTTCTCGCCCAAATACTTGTATCGCAAAGACTTGCGCGAGAGGGAGTGTATCCGATCAAGGCCCGCGAGCAATCCGCAACATAAGGGAGCGGATGTACGAGTCGTCCGCCAGTTATCGGTTCGACCAAAATCGAGGCCCGAAACCCGCGCATGTTTTTCTCACGGGTCACGGTCGGTCACGGGGCTGGTTTCATAGAGATCCGACCGCCCTCCCCCGCGCCCCCGCCAAGGGGGGTCAAATCTCCAGGAGTCCGGCGCTGTGACCGCTCGCCCCCGGTCACAGAGACCTGCGCGGGTCTTGATGGATGGGGAGGCGCGTTCCGCGTGGTGTCTCTTGGCCCCGCACCGTGCCCGGTGTCCCCGCTTCACTCAGGATGCCTAGCCGGAAATCGTCCCGCTGGGTAGCATTCCCATTCACAACGGGTAGCCGGGTCGCCCTCGGCGAACGGATCGGGCAGCGGCGGCGGTTCCTACCGTCCCCGCTGCCGCGCCCGTCCGGCCCGACAGAAAGGACGGTATCGCATGGACGCCTCGGAATCGGCGGCTCTAACACCGTCGAGCGACCGCGATCAGGCGCTTGATGGCTCGGATCGACCGCGAATAAGTCCGTCTGAGAACCTGCGGCAACTCGGGATGGACTGCGCCGCGATGATCCAAGCCGACGCGCCGTCGTGGGCAGACGCGGCCCAGTGGTTGCAAATGCTGCCCATCTGTCAATCGACCGTCGAGAGGCGTCACGAAGTTGATACGACTGACGACGTAGGTGAACTCTTGTTGGTCATTGGACTCGACGGAAGACCTGTGGACGCCGCCACGCCGCCGTCACAGCGGTTCAACGTCTACGACGGTGAGGCCGAAGCCAACAGGATCCATGGTCCGATGCTGCGACGGCTGCTGAACGGCTGGAGCGCCGCGACGTACCGCTTTCTGCACCAGGAGCAAGGCGACGATCGTTACTTCGACTTCGGCATCGACGACTCCCGGCGCATCACCCTTCTCGCGGCCCTCACATTCAACCGGGACTTCGACGGCGAGGCGAACGGCCTCGGCTGGCCGTGGGAGCATCCGCATGATTGCCAAGCCACATTTGAGGGCCGAGGCTGGACCTGGTCACTCCTCACAAGTGGCTTGTTCGCCGAGAGGAATCTGGTTGACATGATCGGTGTGGCTACCAAATACTTGTGGCGAATGACGGGCGATGGGTCGAGCGAGCAACACCCCGCCATGCGGCTCTTCGACGCTCTGGCTCCGTCTGCCGAGCTTGCAGCGGTGATCGAACAACGTGGACTGGATGCCGGAGTCGCTCGTAAGGCGAGAACACCAGCGGAGTGGGACTTTTTGCAGGCTGCCGCGGAAGCAGGAGAGCCGTTGCTCGGCAACGATCTGGCCGGGAAAGCTGGGTACTCAGACTACAAGGGGCCGTGTGGGAAGCTTGTGCGCCGCGGGGATCTGACGAAGCCGAGTGATCGTGGTGGTTATGAAATCACGGGCGATGGCCGACGCGCTTTGGAAAAACGCCTTAGCAAACCTTAGCGCCGACCTTAGCACACCCTAGGTTCTGATCCGGCGAGCACACTTGCCACTGCCCATCGGGTATCCGGTAGTCGTTATCGAGCGATGGGATGAACTTGCAAGGAGGCTCATTGTGCCTACCAAACCAGTTTTGTTGTGGACCGTAGCTCGGATCGCCCAGCACCTGAAGCAGTCGCGTCACAGGGTTGAGTATGTCATCAACTCGCGGGGCATCACACCGATCGACCGAGCGGGCATCGCCCGCGTGTTCGATGGTCGGGACGTTGACCTGATCGCCCACGAACTGCGGCGCATCGAAGCCGACCGCGAGGGGTCGCGCCATGCCGATTGACCCCCCAAAAGGCGCCCCCGAGCCTGGAGGCGGGTGGGGCGCGAGGAACATGCCGAATGATACTCCGGTCTTGGCCCTGCGCCCGCGTGAGGCGGCTGCGTCGATCGGGATATCCCCACGGACGCTTGACCGACTGATCGCTGAGGGCCGCATTCGCACGGTGAAGCTTGGCCCCAGCGCCGCGAGCGCCCGGCTGATCCCAATCGCGGAGCTTCAGCGCTTCTTGGCGGAGCACCTGGCGCCAGTAGCCGCGCGTTCCAATCGGGGAGCCGGCGAATGACAGAGCTGGCGGCCATAGTCGTGCCGACGAAGACCAGCAAAGCGGCTGTCGTGCGCGCTGCCGTCGCATACGCCGAGCGGGGTTGGTCGGTGCTGCCTTTGAGAGATGACAAGCGCCCGGCGATTGCTGCGTGGAAGATGCTCCAGACTACGCCGACGCGGCCCGACGACCTGCGCGGTTGGTTTGAGCGTTTGCGGCAGGCCGTAGGCGTGGGGGTGGTGCTGGGGACGGTGAGCGGCCACCTCGCCGCCCGGGACTTCGACGACGAGGGGGCGTATTGGCGCTGGGCTGAGTCCCACGCGGACCTGGCGGCGACGCTGCCCACCGTTCGCACGGCGCGGGGGTTTCACGTCTACTTCAGGGCTGAGAGTGTCAAGACTCTTAGATTCGACGATGGCGAATTGCGAGGTGAGAGGGCATACATGGTGCTGCCGCCGAGTCCACACCCCACGGGGCAAGTCTACGAGTGGATTGTCCCTCTGCCCGAAGGGAATCTGCCGGAAGTTGAACCGGACGCGGCGGGCTTCGCTCGGGACTGGGTCGAGGACGAGGCAGTGTCACCCTGCGCAACTGAGAGTACTGAGAGTACAGAGAGAACAGAGACGACGGAGCGTACAGAGACCACTGAGAAGACAGAGGACACAAAGGACACAGAAGCTATAGTCGAGGTTTTGAGCGGCGAAATCCGCGCGAAGATCGATGACGCGATACGGCGCACAGTGCCGCAAGGCTTCGGCAACCGGAACTTCCAGGTTTTCAAGTTTTGCCGAGCGCTGCAAGCAATCCCCGAACTCAGGCGGGTCAAGAAGCCGCGTGTGTTGAAGCCGATCGTCCGGGAGTGGCACCAGCGGGGCTTGGCCAACATGCTCACCAGAGACTTCGGCATGACTTGGGCCGACTTCGCTTATGCGTGGCCGCGAGTCCGGTTTCCCGAAGGCGATGATACGCTGCGGCGGGCGTTGGAGGCTGCCGAGGCGGCGACACCCCCCGCGTGGGCGAGGGAGGACTACACCGACCCTCGGATGCTGCTGCTCGCATCGCTGTGCCGCGAGTTACAGCGCATTGTCGGGGATGCCCCGTTCTTTCTGTCCGTACGCACCGCCCGGGACCTGATCGGCGTCGATCAGGGGACCGCAAACCGCTGGCTTCATGCGTTTGTGGCCGATGGTGCGCTTCGCGAAGTTCGGAAGGGGGACAGGTCGGGCAGAGCGACGCGGTGGCGTTACATCGCTGATGACTTGCATGTGTCGAAGTAGGCGCGTAGACTGAGGGCATGACTGTGAGCGAGACACTCCGAACAGCGGTCGAGACCTGCGGCCAAACCCGGTATCGCATAGCGCAGGAAACGGGGATCAACGAATCGACAATGAGCCGGTTCGTCGCCAGTGGGCGAGGGCTGAGCATGGACAACTGCGATCGGCTGTGCGTCTACCTCGGATTGGAACTGAAAGTAAAGCGGGGCAAGACCCGGAAGGGACGGTGAGCAATGGCGAGCGTTTCACGCGACCGCAACGGAACCAAGCGCATTCTGTTCATGGCCGGCGACGGCAGACGAAAGACGATCCGCCTGGGCGACGTGCCGGTGAAGGTTGCAGAGGCATTCAAGCGGCGCGTTGAGGCGCTGAACGCCGCGAGAATCACCGGCGGAGCGATCGACGGCGAGACCGCTCGCTGGCTGGCGGACCTGCCAGACGCGATGCACGAGAAGCTGGCGCGAGTTGGGCTGGCAGAGCCGCGGCAGAACACTTGCGCGACGCTCGGCGATCTGCTGGACCGCTTCGAGGAATCCGCTACCGTGAAGCCGGTGACGAGGGCGGCATACCGTCAGACGATCGGGAGTCTGGCGGCCACACTCGGTCGGGAGTTGCCAGTACGGGCGATCAGGCCCGCCGATGCGGATCGCTGGCACAAGGGGCTGGCCGATTCCGAACTGGCGTCGGCGACGGTCGCCAAGCGGGTCAAGGTCGCCAAGGCGATCTTCCGCAAGGCGGTCCGTTGGGACCTGATCGAGTCCAGCCCATTCGCCGATCTGCGGGCAGGCTCGCAGTCCAACCCCGATCGAGCGAGCTACATCGAGGCCGAGACGACCCGCGCCGTGCTGGCGGCCTGCCCGGATGACCAGTGGCGCGCCATCGTCGCGCTGAGCCGCTACACGGGACTCCGCTGCCCTTCGGAGCTCAGTCTGCTCCGTTGGGGTGACGTGAACTGGGAACGCGGGAGGCTGACCGTGCGCAGCCCCAAGACGGCTGGGCACGAAGGCCACGCAGTGCGGGTCGTTCCGCTCGTCCCCGAGCTGCGCCCGATCCTGCTCGCCCTGTTCGAGGAGGCCGAGCCTGGCGCCGAGTGGGTGATCCCGCGCCTGCGGGTTCCGGGCGTCAACCTCCGCACGCACTTCCAGCGGATCATTGCCCGAGCTGGCGTGAAGCCTTGGCCACGCCTGTTCCACAACCTGCGAGCGTCCTGCGCCTGTGACTGGGTCGAGCGATTTCCCAACCATGTCGTGGCCGGCTGGCTGGGGCACTCGCCGCTGATCGCAGCCCAGCACTACCTTCAGACGCGCGATCAACACTTCGAGGCGGCGACCGGCGGCGCAGAATGCGGCGCATTGGTGGCGCAGAATGCGGCGCAGCAACCAACCGCCAACTCTCGCCATGACGCGCCCGAGTCGGTGCCCGCACCCACGGAAGCCCTTGTGGGGACTGGCGTTGGGCGGGCTACGGCGGATGATGGCGGGAGCTGTCAGACCCCCCGCGAAAACGAAGAGATGGGCCCGGTGGGATTTGAACCCACACGAGGGTTGCCCCTCAGCGGATTTTAAGTCCGCTGCGTCTGCCAGTTCCGCCACGGGCCCAACAGCTAAAAACGCCAATTTTCAGCCGAAAAACACGGATATCGCCATACCGCCTTGACCGAGCCCCCCGGCTTTGGTAACGTATTGGGCACACACCTTTGATCCGGGCTGTACTGGGGTCGGCATTGAGAGGTTGAGGTCATGGCTTCAGTATTCAAGAGATCGAACCGCCCCGGGTCAAACTGGTACATCCGATACCGCGACGAAAACGGGCGGCAGATCCAGGTCAAGGCCGGGCCTGAGAAGCGCGAGGCGCAGCGCTTGGCCAACGACCTTGAGGTGCAGGCCATCCGGCGTAAGCGGGGGCTGGTTGACGATCGGGCGGACAGGCTCGCGGCGGAGGGCAAACGACCGATCGGCGAGCATGTCGCCGCGTTCAAGACCCACTTGACCGAGAAGGGTGGCACCCAAAACCACGTCGAGTTCACGACCGGGGCGGTCGAGCACGCCATTCTGGATTGCGGCTGGTCGTGCTTGAACGAGATCTGCGAGACGGACCTGGACGGGCACCGAGCGAGGCTCAGGACGGCGGGCCGTTCGGCGGCGACGATAAACAGGCGGACCAGGGCGATCAAGCAGTTCACGCGGCGGCTGTGGGTGTGGGGCAGGATCCCTACCGACCCGCTGGTGGGCGTTGCGATGCTTAATGAGCAAACCGACCGGCGACGGGTACGGGGGGCATTCTCGGATGACGAGCTGGTCAAGCTGTTCAAGGCGGCCGAGCGCGAGCACGTCAAGGTCCCGCCGCGATTCGCCACCGACGGCCGGACCTTGAACAACGCTCGCAAGTTCACGATCCCCCACCGCGATCTGCTCTACCGGCTGGCAGTCAACACCGCCCTGAGACTCAGCGAGATCCGCAGCCTGCGGGTGGCCGACTTCCACCTGGACGGCGATCAGCCCACCGTCCGGCTGGCGGCTCGGGCGTCCAAGCGCCGCACCGGACGTGCTGCCGCTCCGGCGGGACCTGGCGGCCAGGCTGCGGCCATTCCTTGCGCAGTTCCATCCGCAGACCGCGCCATGGGCGAAGCTGCCGGAGGCGATGGCCCGGGTCGTCGCGGCCGACTGCGAGGCGGCCGGGATAGCGGCCGAAACGGAGGGGGGGGAGATTCGCGACTTTCACGCGATGCGGCACACGGCGATCACTCGGTGGGCTCGTGCGGGCGTCCCGTTTCGGACCGTTCAGGAGTTGGCGCGGCACAGCACGCCGGTCCTGACCTCGCTGGTCTACAGCCACCTGGGCATCCGCGACACGGCCGGGGCGGTCGAGTCGCTCCCCGCGATCGGCGAGGCCAAGAAGCAAGAGGCCCAGCGATGAACTTGCTGGGAGGGGCAGCGCCCCGAAACGGGCGGTCGGGATATGGCGTTCGCCTTTCGCCCGCGCTCCCGGCCGGTCGCCCCGGCCCCTAAACTTGAAAGACAACCGGCGCGGCCGCGATTGGGGACCGAAGGCGCGCCGGTCGAAAGGAAAAGTGATGGGCGGACAAGGGCGAGTGCTTCCGGCGTTGCAGTTCAAAGCGCTCAGAGCCAACTACGACCTGCTGTCCCGCGAGGCGTCGCCTCGGGAGCCGGTTGCCAGTGACGTGGTGGGCGACTTCCAGTTGATCGCAGACTACATCCGTCGTCGAGTTGAAGACGGACGCATGGATGTGCCCTTCTTGTTTGACCCGGAGAAAGACGCGGAGATGCCCACGCTGACGGCGCAAGGGGCGATGAGAGAGGCCGCTGTACTCGTCAGGATGCTCAACGCCGCGCTGCGTCTCGCCTTTGGTGTGTCGCCGGAAGTGGATCGTGAAGAGGCCATCACAATCTTGCTGTATCTGAACGATTTCATCTCGTACGGCCTGGCGGATGGGCAGTGTCTTATCGACCACGAGGCGGACGACGAACTTGTGAGACAGAGAATCAGTCGCGCATTTTGTGCTGCGGACGCCGCACTCCATGACAGGCTCAAGTCCTACGTGTGGCGGTCGGCGGCTCGGGAAGAGGTTGCCGAATACGAACGGGCTATGGAACAAGAAGATGGCGACGACGCTGGTCTGCCCAACCCCATTCAAAACGCGGAACTCGCCAGAAGGGCTGGGATAGATGGCGCGGACAGGATGTCTCGGCAGATCCGGATCGCCTTGAAGAAGCACTACCGCGAGAACGGAAGTGCGGTTCCCCTCATGATCGGCTCGGAGCAGGGGTGCGCCCTGTATTGGAGACACGATGACCTGCGGCGCGCGTATCCTCACCTGCGAAACGATACGAAGCTCAAGAACTACCTCTCACGCGTAGGTTTCGCTAAACCTACGCCCGCATTTCTAGGCAAGTAAAACCTACGCAAACCTACGCGGGCCCAATCACTACTGCGTCAACAGTCCGCTTTTTGCTTGACCAGTCTACAATTGGAGCGATGCGGCGGGTTCAGACGCACATTGTTCAGGGGTTCGGGTAATGCGGCAAAGTGTCGGCGACGAAACGGGGCTCGATCAGTTACTCACCGTCAACCAGGCGGCGAGAGCGCTGGCGATCTGCCCGCGAACCCTCCGTCGGCTTGTAATTCGTGGAGACATCGTGCCCGTGCGAATGGGTCCGCGGGCGGTGCGGTATCGAAGCTCTGAAGTGCTGCGACTTCAACGAGAAGGAGTATGCACGTGATGCCGACGGTTCCAACGCTGCCGGCCGAATGGGCCGAGATCCGCGCGGTCGCCACGATTGCCGGCGTGTCGCACGACACTGCAGCCGATGTAGGAGGGGATGGGGCGTGTGAAGCATGACGGCGACACAGGTGCAAAGCGGTGCGACTCGCACCCACGCAGAGAACTACCTCGCGCTCGGCTGGATGCCCACGCCTGTCAAGCTGCGGGACAAGGGGCCCTATCTCAACGGGTGGGACCAAGTCGTCATCGACGAGCATAACGTCGGCGAGTACTTTAACGCCACGCGGCAGAACATCGGCATCCGCTTGGGTGCTGTGTCCGGCGGGCTCGTGGACGTTGATCTGGACTGCCCCGAGGCTCGGGTGGCCGCTCAGTATCTGTTGCCGCCGACCGGCTGCACGTTCGGTCGGGCGGGTTCGAGGCGCTCGCATTACCTCTACAACGTCGGAGGGGACGCGCAGTATCGAAAGCTAAGAGACCCGGAAGTAAGGGGTAGCGGCGGCACGCTCTGTGAGATCCGGGGCGATGGAGGACATCAGACGGTGTTCCCACCCAGCGTCCACAAGGAAACCGGAGAGCCCATCGCCTGGGACTCTTTCGAGGGCGAACCACCCCGCATTGCCGAGACCGACCTCGTGCGTGACGTTCTGCGCGTTGCAGCGTCGGCGCTCATGGCGCGACACTGGCCGGGTCTGGGCGCGCGGCAAGACGCGGCGCTTGCACTGTCCGGCCTACTCATCCGCCACGGCTGGGACGTTGACGGAGCCACATTGTTCATTCGAGCTACCGCCGAAGCTGCGGGCGATGATGAGGCAGACGACCGGGTGAAGATCCCTGAGTACACCAAGAGCCGATTAGTGAATGGCGACACAAAGGTGATGGGGTTTCCGGCGCTCGTTCAGTTCTTCGGCCGGGCCGTCGTCGATCAAGCGGCCAAGTGGCTCGAGTTGGATTCCGGCAGGCCGCGCGCGATGTCCCGTGGACCGACGCCAGGCCAACACACGAACGATCGATCCCCCGCTACGTTCACACACGACCAGACCGGCAACGCCGAACGGTTCGCCGCAACCTTCGGCGGCCGGTTCCGATACTGCTTCGACCAGGGGCGCTGGTTTGAGTTTGTCGGTACACACTGGCGACATGATATGGCCGATGCTCGGTCCGAATGTTTCAAGCAGATAACCCGGGACATGCGGCGTGAAGCGGCGGACATGGAGCCGGGCGATGTGCAGAAGTCGCTTTGGAAGCACGCCAAGGTGTCCCGGAGCGCGTCGGGCATTAGAGGATCGCTTGCTTGCGCGCAGTACGAGCAACCTTTCCCGATCGCCGCCGCCGAGTTCGACGCTGATCCGTTGCTCTTAAACTGTGCGAATGGAACGGTCGATCTGCGCACCGGCGAACTACGCGAGCACCAGCGAGCCGACCTGATTACCGAGCTTGCCCCCGTCGAGTACAAGCCCGAGGCCGGGGCGCCGATCTTCGTGGCGTTCCTGGAGCGGATATTCCGGGGACATCCCGACGTTGGCGCGTACATGCAGCGCGCGATCGGATACGCGGCGTGTGGAGTAATAAGCGAGCACGCTCTGTTCGTGCTTTACGGAACCGGGGCCAACGGCAAGAGCACGCTCATGGACGCGGTCGCGGCCGCGCTCGGGGACTACGCGGGCAAGGCCGAGCCCGATCTGCTGATCGCGTCCCGCAACGGGTCGCACCCGACCGGCGTGGCCGATTTATGTGGGCTGCGGCTCGCCGTTTGCTCGGAGTCGAATGGGGGCCGCCGATTCGACGAGCAACGTGTGAAAGACCTGACCGGCGAGCGCACGATCAAGGCCCGATTCATGCGGCAGGACTTCTTTGCGTTCCCGGCAACTCACACGCTTTTCCTCGCCACGAACCACAAGCCCGAGATTCGCGGCACAGATCATGCAATCTGGCGACGGGTCAAGCTCATTCCGTTCACCGAGACGATCGGCGACGATGAGCGCGATCCCGATCTGCCCGAGAAGTTGAAGTCCGAACTGCCAGGCATTCTAGCGTGGATCGTGCGGGGTGCGGTCGAATGGAAACGTGATGGTCTCAACGACCCCGAAGAGGTGAAGGCGGCGGTGGCAGCGTACAGGGCGGCTGAGGACGTCGTGGGGCGGTGGGTGGATGAGCGATGTCTGACGAAGGTGCCGGGGAACACCGAGCGGTCCCAGCGAGCGTATGACGACTACCGCGAGTTCTGTGAGCGGCAGGGTGAGGAGCCTCTGAAGACGCGGGGCTTTGCCGAAGAATTGGTGCGGCGGGATTTCGTGAAGGACCGGGATTCGCGCGGCGTCTACTGGAAAGGATTCACGTTGCGGGCGGGCGAGTCCGGGGGGGATGGATGATGGTCTACCGATGTAGGCATGTAGGGTGTGTAGTCGCATTCGTATACCCCCCACGCGAGACAAAAACATATGGGGGAATAGCGCAGGCCCTACACACCCTGCACAACCCTACACGATCAAGCCTCAGGTGCTCAGAGTGGGGGTGCGGCAATGACCGCTGGAGGCGCCACTGCGCACTTTCACCATATCCCCCGGTTCAAGTTCCAGTGCCGGATTAGGTTCCCATGCCACCGTCATTCTCCTTTATAAGGCGCGCCGCCGCCAGGCCCCGGGACGCGGGCAACCGCCAAACCGGTGGAGGAGCG
>JADFOF010000034.1 GCA_022563015.1 Planctomycetota bacterium | reverse complement strand
CCGTAGATTGCTACCGTGCCGAACGCGCCCTTGTGCCCGCGCGGGTCGCGGGGCGGGAGCGGAGGCAGACTGCTCGCGGGCGTGGGCACGCACCATCATTCGCGCGCCGATGCCCCGGGACGATCAACGAACCGCCTCGACCTCGATGCTCAGCCGCCCGAGCAACTCGGCGACCGGCAGCAGCGCGTCCCCGGATCGCTCATCGCTCAGGGCCGAGGTCGCCACGGCGATGTGCGTGGCGTCGAACGAAACGCCCCCGGGCAGCGTCGCGTCCAGATTGACCCATCGGGCGCCGCTGTCGGTCTCGACCAGGGCTTGCGTCCACATGTGGAACGCGAAGACGTCGCTTTCGCCGGCGAACCGGGTGGCGTAGATCAGCCCGCTCACGACGCGCGAGGGGATCCCGTCGGCCCGGAGCATCGCCGCCAGCAGCACCGCGTGCTCCGTGCAATCGCCGCGCCCGTCGCGGGCGACCTCGGACGCGGACGCGAAGCCCAGGTCCAGCGCCTTCTCCGAGACGTGCTGGTTGACGAACCGTCGCATTGCCTCGGCGCGTCCGGCCGGATCGTCAGGACCGTCCCGCGTCGCCCGCCGCGCCAGTTGCACCACGACCGGGTCGGCGTTATCGAGCCACCGCGAGGGCTTGAGGAAGTTCGCCGTATCCACATCGTCGCCGGCGTCGAGCGGCTCGGCGAGGTTGACCACCACGCGCACGCTCCGGTCGTCGATCTGCTCAGCCTGCTGTACGCTCTGGCTGAGCACCCGGATCGACCCATCGGGCACGCGCAGCACGTAGGTCGCAGCCCGGGCTCGACGGGGCGCGGGGATCGCGCGGCTGGGCGTGATGAACGTGCTGCGCATGAGCTCGGGCGCGCGGAAACGTTCGAGCGCCGCCCGCCGCGTGGAAACGATCGCTTCGATGCGGATCTCACCCATCGACGATTCGCTCCGCACGAGCAGCCCTCGGTCGTCGAGCAGTTCCGTCGCCGTCACACCGGGCTGGGAGCTGTACGCCGCCTCGCACCGGAACACGGGCACGTCCTTGCCGAGCACGCGGAACTCCTCGCGTCCCTTGACGGTGCGCGAGACGATCACCGGCGTCAGCCCCGTGCCCGGGTCGATGGTTCGGATCGTGATCTGGGCCGCGCCGGCGGCGAGGCGGCGTGCCAGGAACTCGCCGGCGGCTGCGGGCGGCAGCCACGTGCCCTCGGGCTTCGCCTCGGTCCGGGTCGTCGTGCGACCTCGACGCGTCGTCACCACCGTCACCGCGTCGGGCTCGAACGTGTACTCGATCGTCACCGGTTCTGCGCCGATTTCATCGCGGCTGACGGCCCGGATCGGCTGGCCCGAGACGGTCTCGACAAACGTCGTGTCGTACCGGATCGAGATCAACTCCTCACCACGCCGCAGCGAGAAGCTCATCTGCGAGGTGGTGGTCACGCGGCCTTCGGCGGTCGCCTGACTCTTGTGCATCCAGCCCGCCCGCTGCCCGTCCATGCTGATGGTGAACCAGCGGTCGTAGTCCTCCGGCGCGCCCGGCGCGGCCTGTCCGACGATGAGACCGAGCAGCGCAGGAATGATCGCACGCGCGACGATGCCCGCGAGCGAGTGTCTGAACCGGTGTGCCGGTGCGGGGCGAATCATGCCAACTCCGCCGGATCCTCCGATTCGAGCGCCGAGGACGAGCGCGTCTTCGAGCGAATCCGTGGTTCGTCGTACGAGCGAGTCTACGCACTGTCGCCGCTGTGGGCGTATGCTCTGGCGATGATCGACACGCACTGCCACCTGACCTTTCGCGACTTCGCCGGGCGGGTTCCCGAGGTGATCGAGCGGGCGGAACGTGCGGGCGTGAGCGGCATGATCACGATCTCGACGACCACCAGCGACTGTCTCGACGCGCTGGCGATCGCCCGCGAATACCCGAACGTGTGGTGCACCGCGGGCGTTCACCCGCTGCACGCCGACCAGGGGCCGCACGTCTGGGACAACCTCAAGCGCGTGGCCACCAGCGGGCGGTGCGTGGCGTGGGGCGAACTCGGGCTGGACAATCACTACAGCGATCCGCCCAGATCGGTGCAGGACGCGGTGCTGGCCGAGCAGCTCGCATTCATCGAGCGTTGCCGGGGCGAGGGCGTCGATCTGCCGATCGTCCTGCACTGCCGCGAGGCGTTTGGCGAGCTCATCCCCGTCCTGCGCGACGCCGGGGTCGATCCGGCGCGGTGCGTGTTTCATTGCTTCACGGGCGGCCCGGCCGAGGCGCGCATGGTGCTGGACTTCGGCGGCTGGATCTCGTTCACGGGCGTGGTGACGTACAAGAACGCGCCGGAGGTTCGCGAGGCGGCCCGGCTGGTGCCCGACGACCGGATCATGGTCGAGACCGACGCCCCCTTCCTGTCGCCGGACCCCAAGAGGGGCGTCCGCCCGTGCGAGCCGTGGATGACCTCCCTGACCGCCACCCGGCTGGCCGAGGTGCGCGGGCAGGAGTTCGACGTATTCCACCGGCTGGTCAACGAGAACACGAACCGCTTTTTCGGCGTGCGAACCGACTGAGCCTGGAGCCGGACCGCGACCATGACACTCGCCGCCTGGGTGCACAACATCGACCCGTTCCTGGTCCGGTTCACCGACACGTTCGGGCTGCGGTGGTACGGGATGTCATACCTGGCGGGGTTCGCCCTGGGTTACGTGCTGCTGCGATGGATGGCCAAGCGGGGCAGCGCGCGGATCCCCGTCCATCGCGTCGCCGATTCGATCTTCATCATCGCGCTGGGCGTGATCGTGGGCGGTCGGCTCGGGTACGCGGTCTTCTATCGGCCCGACCTGTTCTGGTCGTTCTCGCGGTCGCTGCCGTGGTGGGATCTGCTCGACCTGTCCGAGGGCGGGATGGCCAGCCACGGCGGGATGATCGGCATCGGCATCGCCGCGTGGTTGGTCTCGCGCGGGTTCAAGGACGACACGGGCGTGCGCCGTGGTCGGACTCCAGTGCTGCATGTGCTCGACCTGCTCTGCCTGCTCGGGCCGATCGGGCTCTTCTTCGGGCGCATCGCAAACTTCATCAACGGCGAGCTGCTCGGGCGGATCGTCGCGGGCCCGGGCGAAAGCGGGCCGTGGTGGGCGGTCCGATTCCCGCAGGAGATCGTCGCTGCGCCCGACGGGCGCCTCTCCACCGACCATCTCACGCCCGAGCTGCGCAGCCGACTCGTGCAGGACATCCAGCCGCTCATGCTCCCCGGCGACACGCTCGCGCGGGGGTATGCGCGCATGGTCGAGGCGGTGCAGGCGGGCTCGGCGGAGAAGGCGGAACAACTGTCGCGCTACCTGACCGCCCGCCACCCGTCGCAGCTTTATCAGGCGCTGGCCGAGGGTATTGTCGTCGGGCTCGTCGTCTGGTGGGTCGGGCGCAGGCCGAGGCGACCCGGCGTTGTCGGCGGCTGGTTTCTCATCAGCTACGGGCTGCTGCGCATCCTGACGGAGATCTGGAGACTGCCGGACGCGCACTTTGATATCGGTCGGCCGGGCGGGCTCAGCCGGGGGCAGTGGCTCAGCGCGTTGATGGTGCTCGCCGGCCTCGCGTTGCTCGCGATCGTTCAGCGCCGGGTCAGCCCGAAGTTAGGCGGCTGGCTCGTCCGAAGTCCGGCCCAGCCGGGCGATGAGCAGCGTGACCAGGAACCCGCCGCACACGAGCCCCAGTGACGCGGCGCTTTGGCGCGCGTCGGGCGTGAACGCCTCGGTCGGGTACTCCGCGCGGTCGAATTGCGGCCGGTTTTCAGCCGTCACCAGCACACCCTTGATGACCGTCTCGCCGATCACGGGCTCGACGACGCGCTGGAACGGCCAGAGCCCGATGACGGCGCCGAGCAGCAGCCCCATGAGCACGCCCAGCGTCGGCTTCTCGAACCGTTCGAGCAGCACGCGCAGCAGGTTGCTCACGCCGACGACGCCGATGAGCACGCCCAGGGCGACGGGTGCGAGCGTTTCGGCCTCGGCCCATGCCGCCGCGATGCTCCTGTCGCGCAACGCCGCCTCGAGCCGACCGATCGAGGCCAGAATCGGCACGTACTGCCCGAGCACGAGCAGCAGGTAGGCGCCGCTCACGCCCGGGAGGATCATGGCGCTGGCGCCGGCAGCCCCTGCGAGCACGAGCAGCAGCGCGCTGCGCCCGCCGCCGACCGACTCGCCCGAACCGGCGCCCTGCAGCAGCGTGAGCGTCGCCATCGCGATCAGCCCGAGACAGCCGCCGATCAGCAGCGACCGCGTGGGCGTGCCGGCCAATCTCCACAGCAGCGGCAGCCCGCCCAGCGTGAGCCCGATGAACAGGCTGTACATGACCCATCGGTGCTCGGTGACGGCCCAGACGACCGTGTCCGCGAGCAGGATGATCGCGAGCAGGGCGCCGAGCGCCACCGTCGCCAGCAGCATGAGGCTCGCGGGGCTGAACCGCAATCGAGTCAGGTCCGACACCGCGCGGATGAAGCGCGGGTAGATGCCCGCGGCGACGAGCATGGTCCCGCCGCTGATCCCCGGCACGAGGTTGGCGAGCCCCATGAGGACGCCGGCGGGCAGGCCGCGAGCCGCGTCGGCGAGCAAGCCTCGACGCGAGCGGGCTGGATGAGGCGGGTCACGCGTGATCGCGGGTCTCCTTGCGGGGCGTGAGAGCGTATGCGCCGCGACGCGCACGGATTCTCAGCCGCACGCCCATGATGCGCCCGCGAGTCATCGGCGCAACCCCGAATCTCGACTCGAATCCGTTTCAGTCCCGGCGATGGCGCGATGCGGCGGGCTGAACACCTATCATCGGACGAGCCCGGCCCCGACTTGGGTCCGGGTCCATGACGAACGTGTGACGAAAGGGTGATGATGATCGTGCTGGTGACGGGCGGGGCGGGGTACATCGGATCGCACGCGGTGCAGCGGCTGCTGCGCGACGATCATCGCGTCATCGCGGTGGACAACCTCGATCGTGGCCACATCCAGGCGATCCACGCCCTCACCGCGATCGCCCAGGGCCACCTGTCGTTCGTCCAGGCCGACATCGCCGAGACCAAAACGCTCACGCAGGTGATGCGGGCGCGCAAGGTTGACGCGGTGATGCACTTCGCGGCCCTGGCGTACGTGGGCGAGTCGGTCGATGATCCGCTCCGGTACTACCGCAACAACACCGCCGGGGCCCTGAGCGTGCTCCAGGCCGTCGACGCCGCCGGCGTCAAAAGATTCGTGTTCTCCAGCACGTGCGCGACGTACGGCAAGCCCAAGCCAAGATACATCCCGATCCCCGAGACCTGCCCGCAGGCGCCGATCAACCCGTACGGCCGCAGCAAGCTCCAGGTCGAGCAGATGCTGTTCGATTACGCGGCGTCGGCCGAGCGCGCGGGCAAGCCGTTCTCATTCGCGGCCCTGCGGTACTTCAACGTGGCCGGGTCCGACCGCACCGGCGTCCTGGGAGAGCACCACGACCCCGAGACGCACCTGATCCCGATCATCCTGCAGACGATGCTCGGCCTGCGCGAGAATGTCACGATCTTCGGGACCAACTACGACACGCCGGACGGCACGTGCATCCGCGACTACGTCCACGTCGAAGACCTGATCGATGCGCACGTGGCGGTGCTCGACGCGCTCGAGCCCGGCGACACGCGCGCCTACAACCTCGGCATCGGCAAGGGATACTCGGTGCGGCAGGTCATCAACGCCGCCAAGCGCGTCACCGGCCGAAAGATCGAGATCGTCGAGGGCCCCCGTCGGGCTGGCGATCCGCCCAGGCTCTTCGCCGACCCGGCCAAGATCAAGAGCGAGCTGAAGTGGACCGCCAAGATCAGGAACATCGACGAGATCATCGCCTCCGCATGGGACTGGTTCGAGAAACACCCGCGGGGATACGAGACCCGGGCCGGGGTGACCAGTGCCACTTGACGCGGTCGTCAGCCCGTACCACCTCTCGTCGCGCGAGCCGCCGGCGATGGTCGCGTCGCTGGTGTGCGACCGTGCGGTGACGTTCCTGCCCTCGCCGCCCAGCGGCGACAGGGAGTCGTTCACCGAGGCGGTCGCGGTCGTGCCCAGGTACCGCGAGCTGCTCCAGTCGTGGGAGTGGTGTGCCCAGCTGTGGGACAGGGGCGTGCTGTGCGCGCAGCTGGACGGGCGCGACCCGGCCCAGCACGTCTGCCGCGCGTGCGATCGCATGATGACCGATTCGGCGCTGAAACTCCTGCGCCAGCTCGCCCACGATCGGCTCTTCGATTCCGTGCAGACCTACCTGGACGTGATCTCGCGCGACATCCTGTGCGCGGGTCCGAACCCGGGCGTCTCGATCCCCGTCGTGCTGGGGCTGGACGAGTTCGCGTTCGAGCACGGGCTGGTGGCGGTTCGGCCCGAGCCGGCGTCATTGATCCAGCGCGTCGAGGCCGGGCTCGCCGAGCGGCTGGCCGTGGTGGCGATCCCGGTCATCCACCAGGGCGACGGCCGGTGCGTCATGGAGGCCCGCGACGCCCTGGCCGATCCGCTCGACGACCTGCGCGACGCGATCGACGAGGCGCTCACAGCCGCGATTGAGGGTGAATATATCGAGCCCGCCCAGCGCGACGCGAGACTGCGCGACGCGTCCCGGGCGTACGCGCACGCGTTCAATGAGATCCGAGATGAACTAGCGCACGTTCCAAAGGACGACGAGCCGCGGATGGTTGAAGGACAGGTGACGCTCACGCTGGCGACGCTGCCGCGCGACGCCGCGATCACATCGGCGCTGGCCGCCCAGCGCGGGCTGGGCCGACCGACGCCCGATGTTCAGCATGATGATGAAGCTGCGCCCATCGCCGACGAACGATTCGGCGTCATGTTCGTCAAACCGCTCGGCGCCGGACGGGTGGCGCCATGAGCGAGAACCGGCTGGCCAACCAGAGCAGCCCGTACCTGCTCCAGCACGCCCACAACCCGGTGGACTGGTTCCCGTGGGGCGACGACGCGTTCGCCGAGGCCCGCCGCCGCGACGTGCCGATCTTCCTCAGTATCGGCTACTCGACCTGCTACTGGTGCCACGTGATGGAGCGCGAGAGCTTCGAGGACGCCGACATCGCCGCGATGCTCAATGAGCGCTTCGTCTGCATCAAGGTGGACCGCGAGCAGCGCCCGGACGTCGACGAGATCTACATGACCGCGACGCAGCTCATGACGGGGCACGGCGGGTGGCCGATGAGCGTGTTCATCGATCCGCACTCGCTGCGCCCGTTCTGGTGCGGCACGTACTTCCCCGCCCGGGCCAAGGGCACGATGAACATGCCGACGTTCCCGCACGTGATCGAGTCGATCGCGACGGCGTGGCGCGAGAAGCGTGAGGAAGTGATAGAGCAAGCCGCGGGGCTCGCCAAAGCGGTGCGGGCGAGCCTGCGCCCCGGCCGCGATCCGGCGCCCATCGGCGCGCCGCATGTCGAGCGGGCCGTCTCGGAACTCCTGCAGCAGTTCGACCGACTCCACGGCGGGTTTGGAGCCGCCCCCAAGTTTCCCCAGCCCGCGCACCTGCTGTTCCTGCTGGACGTGCGCGCCTCGACCGCCGACGACACGACCGCCACAGCCATCGATACGGTTCTCACCCACACGCTCGACCGCATGGCGGTGGGAGGGATCCGCGACCAACTCGCCGGCGGGTTCCACCGCTACAGCGTTGACGCGACGTGGACCGTGCCGCACTTCGAGAAGATGCTCTATGACAACGCGCTCTTGACACTCGTGTACGCGAGGTCCGCCAGGGCCTGCGACGACGCCTTTTACGCCGAGGTCGCCCGCGGGACTGCCGAATATGTCTTGCGCGAGATGACGACCGACCAGGGCGCGTTCAAGAGCGCCCAGGACGCGGAGGTCGATGGTCGCGAAGGGTTCAACTATCTCTGGACGCGCGACGAGATGGTCTCGGTCCTTGACGACGACGACGGCGCGTTCGCGTCCGGCGTGTACGGGCTTGACGCCGGCCCGAACTTCCGCGACCCGCATCACCCGGACGATCAGCCGCGCAACGTGCTGCGTCTGGCCGACCGGCCCGAGCGCGTGGCGCGGTCGATGTCGCTGACGCCGGACGCATTCAACGCCCGTCTTGCGCGCGTCAACACACGGCTGCTCGACCACCGCGCCACGCGCCGGGCCCCGATCACCGACGACAAGGTGATCGCGTCGTGGAACGGGCTGATGATCGAAGCGCTCGCTCAGGCCGGCGACCTTCTCGACGAACCGCGCTTCGTGAATGCCGCCGAGCGGGCCGCGGTCTTCGTGCTCGATCACATGACGGGCGAGGGCGAGCTGCTCCGGTGCAGCCGACTGGGGCACGCGCACACGTCCGGGACGCTCGAGGACTACGCCTGCATGATTCGCGCCCTGGCGGCGCTGGCGCGATGCGGGGGGGTGCAGCCGCACGCCGCCCAGCGATACACCGACGCCGCCGCACAGTTCGCAGCCGACGTCGATCGACTGTTCACGGACGCCGACGGGTTCGCCGACAGCCCCGAGGACGCCGCCGACCTGTTCGTCCGCCCGTGCTCGACGTACGACGGCGCGATGCCCAGCGGCGTCTCGATGATGCTGCACGCGCTGATCGATCTGCACGAACTCACGGGCCGGCGTGAGTATCTCGATCGTGCGTCGGCAGCCATCAGGACGATCAGCCCGACCATCGCCGACGCGCCGCAGACGGTGATCCACTCGGTCGCCGCGCTCTTCCGGCTGCTGCGCGCGCCCGGCGTCGATCGATCCGGGTTCATCGATCCGGGCGAGGCGACCTCTGTCCGTGAGGAGTCCGGCGACTTCACGCCGGTCGAGGTCTACGCCGATCGCGATCGGGTCGAGTTGGGCGGCGACACGCCGTCGCTGGTCAACATCGCGCTGCGCATCGCGCCGGGGCACCACATCATCGCAGCCGACCCCGGCGCCGCTGTTGGTCCGCTCGTCCCGCTCCGCGTCGGCATCGTCAACGGCACGGGCGTGCGCGTGTACGCGGACTATCCGCCCGGCGACCCGCTCGACGAGAACCTGCTCGTGCACACCGGCGACATCTCGATGAAGGTGCTTCTCGAGCGCGAGGGCGAGTTCACCGGTCAGCCGCTGCTGTGCGTCACGTTCCAGGCCTGCACCGACACCGAATGTCTCGAGCCGATGACCGTCGAGCTCGACGTCGCGATCGACCTCGCGTGACATGGAACTTCGTGCAATCCGGGCACAAGACCGCGCCCATGACGCTCAGCGCACGCCGTGAGCGCCCAGACAGCGCCGCAACTGCAACGCCACGTCGCCCGAGTGATCGATCAACTCCGCCCGCCAGCCCAGGCCGCTCGCGGCCGTGATGTTCTCCTCGGTGTCGTCGAAGAACAGGATCTCGCTGGGCGAGCGGCCTGTGTCGCGTTCGACGGCGCGATAGATCTCCGGCGACGGCTTGGACACGCCCAGCAGGTGGCTGGCGAAGTGGTGATCGAGTCGCGAGGCAGTGGGGAAATCGGCCGGCCGCCCGTCGTCGCCGGGAACCTGACGCGCAAAGTGCATCTCGTTCGTGTTCGAGAGCAGCGCGGTCGCAAGCCCCTCGGTCTCGTTGAGCTCGCGCACGACGCCGCCGACACCCGCGTACTCCTCGAGCAGCCAGGCGTTGTGGATCGCGCGCACCTCGGCTGTCGTGTACAGCCCCAGGGTCGATCGCGCCAGCTCACGGATGAACGCTTCGGACGAGAGCAACCCGTTCTGAAACCGCCGGACGATGTGCCCGCGACGCTCGACATGCGCGGGCTCGGCGGATCCATCGCGAACGGGCAGCCCCGCGGCCTCGCACCCCTGCGCCCACGAACGACAGATCCGCACGATCACCCCGCCCCAGTCGAAGCAGACCAGGCGAATCTCACCGTCGTTCTTCACGGCCGGGCGCCGCTTGAGTCATCGCCATTGCTCGCCTTGACGACCTCCTGCATCACGCTGGTCGCGAACGCACCACGGGGCAGCTCGAACGCCAGCCGTACGTAATGCCCGTGCTCATCCATGCCGCCGTCCACGTCGTGGTTGGTCAACGGCACGCGGAGCGGTCGGCGTGCGCCGGGCAGGTTGTGCCGCGAACGGTTCGAGTACGCGTCGATCTCGTCGATCGTCACGCCGAAGCGGGCCAGCGCGTCGATCTCGGCCGCGCCCACCCGGCCCCCGGCACGCTTCATGCTCGCGCCCCACAGGGGTCCGGAGGGGCTGATCTCGATCCGGCCGAGGCGCTCGCGCGTCTGCGCGCTCGACACGTCCTCAGCCGCCACGTCGAAGACCGCCCCGTTCTCGTGCTTGAACGCCAGGTCGCCCTGGACCAGCGTGTCCAGCGAGCCCGCATCGAGCCGCTCGTCCAGCACCGCGTTGAACACCGCCGACTGAAACGCGGAGACGAAATACTGCCGCTCGTGGTTTGGGATCGCGGCGACGGCCTTTGCGGGCGACGATCCGCGGGCCAGCGCCCGGCAGACCGCGTGCTCGGCCAGAGCGCTCCGCGAGAAGAGCGCCAGCGCCTCCTTCCACGCCGCCTGCGCGCACAGCTCTCGCGCCTCGGCGGTCGACTCGAAAACCACGTCGTCCGGGAACAGCAACTGCCGGATGACCTGCTCGTCGTCGCCCAGCACGATCGCCCGCCCGACGAGATGGTTGCATTGCAGCGCGCCGAATCGCTGCTCGCCCAGACGGTTGGGCACGCCGACGCGCGCCAATTCGTTCAGCACGCGCATGGCCGGCAGGGCTGCGGTCGCCTCGACATCGCGCAGCCGGATCACGAACCGGTTGCCCTCAAGGTGTCCCCGGCGGAGTTTGTTGGTGTGCCGATCCACCCAGAGCACGCGGAATCTGTCGTCCTCGATCGCCGGGAACTCGTCGTGGGTCCGCCCCGGCAGGTGGACGGAGACGAGTTGCCTGGTGATCGCGTGCTTGTCCTTGAGGCCGGCGTACCCGACCGCGGATTCTCGAACGCCGAAGTGTCGAGCGATCTCGCGCACCATGACCAGCGTGGACAGCCCGCGTTTTTCGAGAAAGAGGTAGAGGTGCTCGCCCTCACCGCACGGCTGGTACGCGGGCAGCTCCTCGACGATGAAGTCCTCGGGCCTGACCTTGAGCGTGCCGCCCACGGGCCCGATGTCGTGCGTCAGATAGCGCGAGGGGGAGACGTGCGGCGAACGGTCGAACGCTCGATCCGTTGGCGCGTCGATCCCGGTCATTGCAGGTCTTGCGTCGCTGAATCGAGGACGTGCTCTTCCACATAGATCGGCACGCCGTGCGCGACACCAAGGGCGATCGCGTCGCTCGGGCGTGAGTCGATATGGAGCAGTTCGCCGTCCTCTTTGCGCACATCCAGCGACGCGAAGAACGTCTGGTCTGACAGATCGTTGATGGTGATGGACTCCAGTTCGGCGCCGAGCTCGCGCACGATGTTGGCCAGCAGGTCGTGCGTCTGAGGCCGCTTGACCTCGAACCCTTTGAGCCGACGCTCGATGGCCTGCGCCTCGGGCAGCCCGATCACGATGGGGAATGAGCGCCGATCCTCGCCGTCCTCGGCCTCGTCGCCGTCGGGCGCGACCTCGCGAAGCTCGATGATCTGATAGTCATTGAGTTCGCGGATGAGGATCCGGGATAGTTCCATCATCACAGCCATGGGCGTGCTCTCCACCCCCAGCCGGGGGTTCCAACGCTTGATCGTGTGCGCCCCGAGGGCTCGGGTCAACGCGCTCGACCGGTCGCGGTGACGCCCACGGGCTGCCTCGGACCCGAAACGCCGAGTCTGAGTCCGCCGAGGCACCCCGAAGCCGCACTCAGACCCGCGTCCCGAGCCGATCCAGCAGTTCCCTCGGAGCGCCGATGTCGCCCACGCTCACCCGGCCGGTAAATCGCCCCGCAGCCTCGACCCGGAACGCCGGCTTGAGCGCAGCGAACGTCACGGTAGCGTCGGCCCGGACCACGGCGCCGGCGGCCTGGCCCGAGTCGGCGTCCAGACCCGACGGCACGTCCGCGGACACCACACCCCACCCCGATTCGCCAAGATCGTTGATCCGCGCGATCAGCGTGGAGATCGGCGGCCTCGGCGGCTGGGCTAACCCCGTCCCCAGCAGGGCGTCGATGACAAGCCCGGGCGGCGCCCACCCGTCCATCATCTCGTCCACCGAGCGTGCCGGATCCCCCGCGTCGACCACGCGCAGCGAGATCCCCATCGCACGGACGATCGCCAGGTTTGTCGCGGCATCGCCCTTCACGCGGTCGGGGTCGGCGGCGAGGCAGATCCGCACGTCGCAGCCCGCGTTGTGCAGGTGCCGAGCCGACGCGAGCCCGTCACCGCCGTTGTTCCCAGGGCCCGCGAAGATCACGACGCGCCGCGTGTCGGCGCCATGCATCATCGACCGCGCGACCGCGGTCAGTGCCCTGGCAGCGTTCTCCATCAGCACGATCGACGGGATCCCGAACGCCTCGACCGCCAGGGCGTCCAGCCGGCGCGTCTGGGCGCAGGTCAGCACGTATGACGCACCCGGTGGGTGTTCAGTCATGCCTGACTGTACCGGCGTCGTGCCCGGC
Organism: Planctomycetota bacterium; assembly: GCA_022563015.1. Taxonomy (GTDB): domain Bacteria; phylum Planctomycetota; class Phycisphaerae; order Phycisphaerales; family UBA1924; genus JADFGU01. Next base: position 2,701 of record JADFOF010000034.1, on the reverse strand, counting down.
ACGCTCGATTACCCTATCCTGAGCCGCACATGCAATGGCTCTATTCGATCCCGCTGGTCATACTGACAGCCTCTTCCGCGTGCATGGGCGTGTTCTGGTGGCTGGGGCTGCTCCGAATCGTGCGCACCAGCCTCGCCCTGCCGACCGCACGCGACGGCATCGCACTGAGCGAACAACAACGCGACCATACGCCGTCCGTCTGCGTGATCATCCCCGCCCACAACGAGCAGGACCACATCGCGTCGCTCATCACGTCGCTGGCTGGGCAGGATTACCCGGCCATGCGCGTCGTGCTGGCGCTGGACCGGTGCACGGACGGCACAGCCGAGCGGGCCGAGGCAGCCATCGCCGGCGACGAACGCTTCGAGATCATCGAGATCGACGCCTGCCCGGACGACTGGGCGGGCAAGGTGCATGCGGTGTGGCGGGCTGTGCAGCACGCCGACGGCAACGCCGAATACCTCCTCTTTCTCGACGCGGACACGACGCTGCACCCGCGGTGCATCCGGGCCACGCTCGCGCTGGCGACCCGCCGCCGCCTCGACCTGCTCAGCCTGCTCAGCACACTCACGAACGACCGTTGGTTCGAGCGCCTCGTGCAGCCCGCCGCCGGGCTCGAACTGATCTACCAGTTCCCGATGCTGCGCGCCAACGCGATCGGCAGCGAGCGCCCGTTCGCCAACGGGCAGTTCATGCTCTTCCGCAGCGACGCTTACGAGCGGATCGGCGGGCACGAGTCGGTCAAGGGCGAGCTGCTCGAGGATCTCGCCCTGGCCGGCCGCATCGCCTCGGCCAAGCTGTCGTGCGGCGTGCTGCTGGCCGACGGCATGGTCGTCTGCGGCATGTACGACTCGTGGTCCCGGTTCCGCCACGGCTGGAAGCGCATCTACGCCGAGGCCGCCCGCTGCCGGGTCCGCCGACTCCAGCGCTGGGCGATGCGACAGCGCATCATGGCGACGGTGCTCCCGATCGCGGCGGCGGCGCACGTGCCGCTTGCCGTACTTTTCGGCTGGGGCGGATTTGCGCCCGTGTGGCTTGCCGCTGCCGGCGCTTCGGTCTCACTGGCGGCGCTGGCGATCTGGCTCGGCGTCATCGTCGCGGTCTATCGGTTGTCGGGCGTGCCGGTGATCTACGCGCCCGGGTACGTGGTCGGCGGGTGGCTGGTCGCATCGATCTTGTCCGAGGCCGCACGCGACCTCGCGCACGGCACTCCCACCACGTGGGCCGGCCGAACATACGCCCGAACGAGCCGATAGCGCGTGAGAACCCCGGATTCCCGGTCGGCGAAGAGAGCGTCCTCACATCGGATGTCGTGTCGCGGTGTGCATAGGACGCCGAGTCTGAGTCCGCGAAGGCTCGGATATCTCCGGCGACCTCTACACGCGCGCGATCCGAGCCTTCGCCCGCAGCGGGCTCAGACTCGGCGTCCTGCGCGCATCAGGCGCCGTCGCGCACCGGGTACGCGCCCATGAAGATCGTGTACGCCTCCGGCCCCGACTCGTCGTGATACTCGCGGATGAGCGCAGCGACCTCGTGCTGCACATCCTCAGCGAAGGCGTCGCGGTCCTCGGGTCTGGCGAAGCGGATCTCGGCCGTCGCCGCGACCGTCGCTGCGCGCTCGCCCGCCGCGTCGCCCGCCTCGGACAGCTCGGCAACGTCGTTGAAGACCCGCCCGGCCAAAGCGAGCAGCGTGTCCGGGGTGCCTTCGGCGGGCGGCTGGTCCGGGTCGGCGAACAGGCTGCCCAGCACCCCCGGCGCGATGACGTACGACCTCGCCACCGCCCGCATCACCCGCTCGACGCAGTTGCCCCTGCGCCGCTGCTCGAAGAGCTCGACCAGCCCAGCCTTCTCAAGCTCGCGCAGGTGGTAGTTGAGGCGCTGCCGAGGTTGATCGAGCGTGCGGGCGAGCCCAGCAGCGGAATCGGGCTGCCCAAGGCGGGCCAGAATCAACTGGCGCGTGGGATCGAGCAGCGCAGCGACCTGCGCGGGCTCTCGGAGACACTTGACAGCGGCAATAGGCACAGCGGGAGGGTAGTCCGACAATATATCTTGTCAAGACAGCAATGTCTTTCGGCCGATCGTCACGCCCTGACGGATCGGAACGCAGACCGCCTCAAATCCAGCGTCCGAAGCCAGTTCTCGGTTGAACCGGTCCATCGCGACCCGGCTCCGATCGGCCTCTGCATCCACGCCAACCTCGTCGTCGATCCACCACTCCGAACTGCCCAGCGCGTTGTCAGCCAGGAGAAGCCCACCGGGCCGGAGCAGTGGCCGCACCGCCTCCAGGTAGGCCGGGTACTCCGCTTTGACGGCGTCCAGGAAGATCAGATCGAACGACTCGGGCCCGAACCGCTCGGCCAGGCCGGGCAGCGCGTCCAGGGCGGCGCTGCGAACAATCTCGATCCGGTCGGCGACACCTGCCCGCTGAAACTCGCTCTGGGCGACGTCGGCGTGGTGGTCGTCGATATCGACCGTGACCAAGCGGCCGTCCGGTGCGAGGCCCCGCGCGATCCAGATCGCCGAGTACCCCGCCAGCGTTCCGAGCTCGAGGGCGAGCGTGGCGCCGCGTCCGTCGGGGCCGACCAGCGCGGTGAGGATCATCAGCAGCCGACCCACGTCCGGCGAGATGGCGATGTCGGGCAGCCCTCGGGCAATCGCGCGATTCCGGAGGTCGGCCAGGTCCGCGTCCTGCCGGCCGAAC
>JADFOF010000318.1 GCA_022563015.1 Planctomycetota bacterium | reverse complement strand
GGTCAGCAACAGCCCCAGCGCGCCGACCATGAAGAACGTGTTGGAGAGCATCGACCACGAGCCGGCGTCGAGCCGAACGTTCCGGTCCTCCATGATCGCGTCGCCAGCGGCGATGATCTGGCTCATGGCCCGCCCCCGTTCGAATCGGGCGGCGTGGGCGCATCGGGCGCATCGGCGTCGCGCCGGGCGAGCAGATCCTGGCGCACGTCTTCGGGCACCTGGTCGGAGTCGATCGTGGTGCGTGAGGCCTGCAGGGCGCGGATGTACGCCACGACCGCCCACGCGTCGCGCTCGCTCAGCGCGTGCGCGTAGCCGGGCATCTTCTGCGCGCCCGTCGCGTCGAACATGCCGTTGCGGGCGACGTCGAAGATGTACCCGTCCTTGCCCGTGCGCTGCACCGGGTCGCGGTACTTGTCCTGGTGATAGCTCGGCGGCTGAGTGATCCAGCGGTCGCCGACCATTCCCCGTCCGTCACCGAGGTAGCCGTGGCAGGCGGAGCAGTAGATGTTGAATCGGCTCTGCCCGCGGAGGACGAGATCGCGCGTGACCTCGACCGACGGCGGGATCGTGTTGAGGAAATCGCCCTGGGCGTCCACGCCGCGGTAGAACGCGTCGTCCTCGCGGAGCAGGTCTTTGCGCGAGTCGATCAGGGGCCCGGCCCAGTCCTCGTGGCCGTACTTCGCCTCGAACGCGACCGGGTCGAAGTCGTAGCGCCCGAAGGCGACGGCGCCCTCGACAGCTGGACGCATGGTCCGACCGTCGGCGAAGAACGCGCTCTCGCTCTGCGGCTTCCACTTGGGCGAGTCGTCCATGTCGGGCAGGATCTGTCGCGGCGGATTGTCGCTCCGATCGCCCCGGCACCCGGAGAGCGCCGCGACCGCCAGGCACACACCCGCGGCGCACAGCACCCGGGCGACTCGGGACCGGGTTGTTGGAAGCAGCGTGGTCATGGTCAATGCTCTGATTCGTCGGTCTCAATCGTCCTCGATCAGCTCGATGTCCGTGCCCCCGAGCGACTCGAGGAAAGCCCGCGTCTGCTCGGGGTCGAACTTGGGGTCGTCGGCCTCGACCGCGATCATGTACCGGTCGTCGCTGACGCTCAGGAACCGCTCGCTGCGGAACAGCGGGTGGTTGAACCGCGGCAGGCCGTTCAGGGCCAGCATCCCGAACAGGCTGGTGAACGCCGCGAACAGAACGCCCATCTCGAACGTGATGGGGACGAACGGCTCCCAGGCGCCGTACGGCTTGCCCTGCACGACGATCTGAAAGTCCACCGCGCTCATCCACCACTGCATGAGGTATGCCAGCCCCACGCCCGTGAACGCACCGGTCGCGACCAGGACCGGCAGGATCGTCCGCTTGACACCCATCGCCTCGTCCAGCCCGTGCATCGGGTACGGGCAGTAGACGTCCCATTTGGCGAAGCCCGAGTCGCGCATTTTTTCGGCGGCGTGGTAGACGCTCGCGGGCGTGGCGAACTCGGCCACGATCCCGTACACAGCCGCGCCCGATTCGGTCACGAACCGCGGCGCTCTGGGCGCGATGAACGGGATGTAGTCGCTGATGGCCATGTCAGTGCTCCTCCGTGGCGCCGCCCTCGGGCCGGTGCGGGTCGCCTTGCGGCGTGACCGCCTTGAGTTCGGCCATCGCGAACATCGGCAGGAATCGCATGAACAGCAGGAAGAGCGTCAGGAAGATCCCGACACTTCCGGTGAAGGTCAGGACGTCGACGGTTGTGGGAAAGAACATGTGCCACTCGCCGGGCAGGAACGCGCGGTGCAGCGAGGTGACGATGATCACGAAGCGCTCGAACCACATGCCCACGGTCACGGCGCACGCCACCAGCCAGATCGCCAGCGGGTTCTGACGCACCCACTTGAACCAGAACACGTTCGGGACGACCACGTTGCACGTGATCATGGTCCAGTACGCCCACCAGTACGGGCCGGTCGCACGGTTGATGAAGACGTAGAGCTCCATCTCGTTCACGCTGTACCAGGCGATGAAGAACTCCATGGCGTAGGCGAACCCGACCATCCAGCCGGTGACGAGCACGATCTTGGCCATGTTCTCGAGGTGGTGCAGCGTGAGCAGGTCCTTGAAGTTGGGGTAGACCTCGCGTGCGGGGATCAGCAGGAACAGCACCATGGCGAACCCGCCGAAGATGGCGCCGGCGACGAAGTAGGGCGGGAAGATGGTCGTGTGCCATCCCGGCAGAATCGCGGTGGCGAAGTCCATGGAGACGATGGAGTGGACGGAGAGGACCAGTGGCGTGGCGATGCCGGCGAGCAGCATGTACGCCTTCTCGTACCGGTGCCAGTGCCGCGTGCTGAAGCGCCACCCGAGGGCCAGGAACCCGAAGACATACGCCCGCAGGTACGTGCCCAGGGTTCTGGTGCCGGCGCGCAGCCGACGGTGCGCCCGGTCGCGCAGCGTGGCGAAGTCCGGGATCATGCCCATGTACCAGAACAGCAGCGAGACGGTCATGTACGTGCCCACGGCGAAGACGTCCCAGAGCAGGGGCGAGCGGAAGTTGGGCCAGATCACGTTGGAGTTGGGGATCGGCGCCAGCATCCATGCCATCCAGACGCGCCCGACGTGAATGCCGGGGAAGATCCCGGCGCAGATGACGGCGAAGATGGTCATGGCCTCGGCCGAGCGGTTCACCGCCGTGCGCCACTGCTGCTTGAACAGGCAGAGGATGGCGGAGATGAGCGTGCCGGCGTGGCCGATCCCGATCCAGAACACGAAGTTGGTGATGTCCCAGGCCCAGCCGACCTGGCTGGTCAGCCCCCAGACGCCGACGCCCGTGATGATGAGGTACAGGATCATTATGGTGCCGACGCCGGCGAGGGTGGACGTCAGGCCGAACAGCATCCACCACCACTTGCCCGGCGGGTTCTCGACGTAGCCGCAGACGATCTCGGTGATCTCGCCGGGCGTGCGGTTGTTGAGGACGAGCGGTGGTCGGACCGTGGGGTCGTCCAGGAGCGAGCCGTCGCCCGTGCCCGGTGCGGGCGGCGCGATCGGCATGGCCCGAAGCCCCGCCAGCCGCTCGGCTGTCACCTGGTCCGGGTTCAGGCTCGTCATGCGTGAACCCCGTTGGAAAGACCGAGCACGCGCAGGCTCAGGGCGTAGCCGGCGTCCTCGGCGGTCCTGGTGCGGTCAAACATGAACGTGTGGCCGGCGGACTCGTCCGAGCCCTGATCCTCTTCGTGCGTCTCACCTCCGGCATGAATCGGATCCGTCGTGCGCCGGTGCTCGGAGATCATGGCCTCGTTGGGGTTGTTGACGCGGATCATGTGCGCGGT
>JADFOF010000317.1 GCA_022563015.1 Planctomycetota bacterium | reverse complement strand
GCGTGTGTGCGATCGGGGTGTGCCTGTTGGTGCAAGCGGGGATGCTGGTTGCGATCTTTCGCGGGCAGGGCGATGGGGGGCCGAACGCCCTGCTGGTTGCCGGACCCGGCGCGCTCTCGGGCGAGATCTTTCGCACGCTTGAGCCCGGGGACCGCTCCAGGCTGTACGATCAAGCGGGACCGGCTGTGTTCATCAATATTGAAGCGCCGGCGGGCGAGCCGATCCTGTTCATCGGCGAGTCTGCGCCGCTGTACTATCGGTTCGGAATCGTGTATTCGACGACGTGGGACAGATCGATGCTGGCGTCGGTGATGCGCGAGCACGGTGACGACCCGGCCGCATGGACCCGCGCGCTGCTCGAGAGGAGCCCGCCCATCTCGTACGTGCTGTACGACGCGAACATGACGCGGCGATTTCGCCGATCCGGCACGGCGGATCCGGTGCTCGACCCGGGCGTGATCGAGGGCTGGCTGGACGGGCACGCGCGGTTGATCCGCTCGTGGGCCGAGTCGGATCACCACCTGTTCGAGCTGGTCGGGCCGGGGGATGAGCCGTGAGCAATCGCCCGGCCGTCGCCACGCTGCTTCGCGTTGCGGTCCAGATCGTCGGGTTCGCGATCGGACTGGCGCTGCTGGCGTGGTGCGTGGATCTGGCGTTCAGTGCCGAGAACCGCGTGCAGCTGCAGCGGCTGTCCGAGGCGGCGCCCCTGCGCATAGCGGCGCTGCTTGCGTGCTCGTTCGCAACGATTGTGCTCAATGGTCTGATCTTTCATCGCACGCTGGTGCCGGTGCGTCGGCTGCGCACGGTGGATGTGCTGGCGGTCAACGCGGTGGCGTCGTTTCTCAACTACCTGCCGTTCAAGGCGAGTGTCATCTCGCGATTCGTGATCCACAACCGTCGGGACCGGGTGCCGATCGCGCAGATCGGGGCGTGGCTGGCCGCGGTCGGCGCCGGGGCGCTGATCGCGCTGGGCCCGTTCGTGCTGGTGAGCCTGTGGCGGGGCGAGATCGACGCCGTGTGGATTGTTGCAGGGATTACGGGCGTGATCGCGCTGGCTGCGATGACGATCGCACTGGCGCGGCGGTTCAGCGGCGACGACGGGCGACGGCGCATGGAACGCCTGGCCAACGCGCTGCGCCTGCCCATGCGTGAACGCGTGCTGCGCAGCCGACTCTTCGCCGACGCGCACAGCGGGCTGAACATGCTCGCGGATCCGGTCTCGCTGGGCGTGGTCCTGGCGTTGCGGCTGGCCGACCTGGCTGTGCAGACCGCCCGGTTCCTGATCGCCGCCCAACTGCTCGACATCGCCCTTTCGCCGGGACAGGCGCTGCTGTTCGCGCTGGTGTACTTCTTCATCGGCGTCATCACGCCGTTCGGCATGCTCGGCACGCGCGAGGGCGGGACGGTCGGGGTCGCGGTGCTCGTGGGGATGAGCGAGGCCGGCTACGAGGCGTTCGCCGCGGTCCCGCTGCTCGTCACCGCGACCGAGGCGATGGTATCGCTGACGCTGGCGGGGATCTCGATCGCGTGGCTACGCCCGGACCGCCTGCTGCGCGCGCCCGATGCGCCCGACGCGTATGATCGCCCGGCATGAGGATCGCACTGGCGCAGATCAATCCGACGGTCGGTGATCTCGACCACAACGCGGCGCTGATCGAGCAGAATATCGACCGGGCGCGATCGCGGCACGCGCACCTTGTGGTCTTTCCCGAGCTTGCGATCAGCGGGTATCCGCCCAAGGACCTGCTGCTGGAGGAGGGCTTCGTCGCGCGGTGCGCCGAGATCGCCAGGCGCATCGGGGAGGGCGCGACGTCCGGGCTCACAGCCGTGTTCGGTGCGCCCCTGCCGATCGACTCGGGCGGCATCGCCAACGCGCTGGTCGTCTATCGCGACAACGCCTTCGTGGATTATTACGATAAGAGGTTGCTGCCGACGTACGACGTGTTCGACGAGGACCGGTACTTCACGCCCGGCTCGCGCGCGGTCGTGGTCGAGGTGGGGCCTGATCGGACGCGGGTGGGGCTGGCGATCTGCGAGGATCTGTGGCGGGGCGAGGATGCGGGCTTCGCTGCACGCTATCGCAACGACCCGGACCCGGTCGCGGAGCTGGCCGCGAGGGGAATCGACCTGCTGGTGTCGCCGTCGGCCAGCCCGTTCGTTCTGGGCAAGGGTCGTCGGCACCGCGAGATCCTCATCGAGCACGCCCGGAGCAACTCGTTCGCGGTGGCCTCACTGAACACGCTCGGCGGCAACGATGAGCTGATCTTCGACGGGCACTCGACGGTGCACGGGCCGGACGGGTCGCTGCTGGCCGCGGCGCCCGGGTTCGAGGAGCACCTGCTGGTGTGCGAGCTCGATGCCGGGGGCGACGCGCCGGCGGTCGATCCGCGCATCGGCGCGCCGGGCGAGGAGCTCACCTTCAAGGCGCTGCGTCTGGGCGTGCGCGACTATCTGCGCAAGACGGGATTTTCGTCGGCGATCATCGGTCTGTCGGGGGGCGTGGACTCGGCTGTCACCGCCGCCATCGCCGCCGCTGCCATCGGGCCGACGAACATCCTGGGGGTTGCGATGCCCGGCCCGTTCTCGTCGGGGCACAGCGTCGAGGACGCCCGTGAGCTGGCGGATCGCCTCGGCATTTCGCGGGCCACGCTGCCGATCTCCGAGGCGACGGGCGCGCTGCGGCAGGCGATCGATCCGCCGCTGGCCAAGCTCGGGCAGCGCGGGCTGGGCACGGACCTGCCCGACGTGGCCGACGAGAATCTCCAGGCCCGCATCCGCGGCGGCGCGCTCATGACGCTGTCCAACCGGACGGGCGCGATCGTGCTCACAACCGGGAACAAGAGCGAGTTGGCGGTCGGGTACTGCACTTTGTACGGCGACATGAACGGCGGGCTGGCGGTGCTGGCCGACGTGACCAAGCAGCAGGTGTACGGGCTGGCGCGCTGGATGAACGAGCATCACGAGGCGTGCGGCTTCGCGACGCCGCCGATCCCGCAGCGCACGATCGACAAGCCGCCCAGCGCCGAGCTCGCCCCGGACCAGCTGGACCAGGACACGCTGCCGCCGTACGACATTCTTGACGAGATCATCCGCCGGCGCGTGGAGCTCAGGCAGTCGCCCGCGACCATCGCCAACGAGACCGGGTTCGAGCGCGAGACCATCGACCGCGTGGCGGGCATGATCCGTAACAACGAGTACAAGCGGCGGCAGATGACCACGGGGCTGAAGATCACGTCGGTCGCGTTCGGGTTCGGGCGGCGCATGCCGATTGCGCACCGCTGGTGTGGGGATTGACCGCGTTCAGTGGTGTGCAGGACGCCG
>JADFOF010000316.1 GCA_022563015.1 Planctomycetota bacterium | reverse complement strand
CCCATGCGTAGCGGTGGTCTGGGACGGGGATGACGCCGAGGAGCACGACGACGGCGGAGAACATGGCCAGCGAGGTGAAGATCGCTCGGGCGCGGTGTTCGCTGAGCAGCGGGCCTGTGGCGTGCCAGTGGACGAACTTTCCGGCGGGGATGAGGAACCAGGCGGCGGCGGTCCAGATGGCCAGCAGGAGCCCGATCGCGAAGAGCTTGGTCATGACGAACATGGTGATGGAGAAGAACAGGAAGATGCGATACGCCAGGGCGGCGACGCCATAGACGAAAAGAATCGTGCGTTCTCCATCGACGGCTGCTGGCGGTCGGGCGTCCTTGAGTCGGTAGACGTAGCGCTGGAAGAGATACTTGAGCATGTTGGTTGAGCGTCCCATGAGGTTGGGCATTTCGAGCAGATCGCTGAGGATGTAGTAGCCGTCGAAGCGCATGAGGGGGTTTGCGTTGAAGAGGACGGTGCTGATGCTGGCGGTGAACATGGCGTTGTAGGCGATCTGGTGGAGGAGGTTGTCGGACTGTGCGGTGGCGAGCCAGACGTAGGTGGCGACGGCGGCGAGGCCGAGCTCGAAGATCATGCCGCCGGCGCCGACGGCGACGCGCCTCCACTTGCTGGGCATGGCCCATGCGGCGGAGGCGTCGACGTAGGGGGCCGGGAACAGGACGAGCAGCATCATGCCGAACTCGGGGATCTGTCCGCCGAAGCGTTTGCAGACCAGGCCGTGCCCGAGCTCGTGCCAGGCCTTGGTGACGACGAAGACGACGGCGAGCCAGCCGAAGTTGCTCGGATCGATCGTGTTCTCGAACTGGTTGAACAGCTCGTCCCAGTGGCCGAGCAGTGCGAACAGTGCGGAGACGACGAAGGCGGCCCAGAGCAGAAAGCCCCATCGGTTGATGATGGGTCGGAAGATCGGTTCGAGGGCGGTGAGTATGCCGTCGGGATTGAACAGGCGCATGCGGAAATACATGATTCCGATGGCCTGCTGGGTGGCTTTTTTCTTGAATCGTTCCCGGCCGCGGCGGAGGAGCTGCTCGGTCTCGGGCGAGGCGTCGACGCTGAGCAGATTCGAGTTGTAGAGCTGGCCGAGCAGCTCGACGACCTCCTGCTGTGTGGGCGCGTCGTCGCCGTAGCGCTCGAGCACGTCCTGCCAGACCTCTTCGACGGTTCGCTTGCCGTCGAGCATGGCGATGAACTCGTAGGCGATGGGGTTGAGGCGGTAGAACTGGTTGGAGGTGGGGTCCTGGAGGACGTGCCAGCGCTGGCGTCGATAGTGCTGGCGTGTGATCTGGACGTGCGGGCGCAGGCGTGGGGCCATCGCCCGCACGCGATGCCAGACCGGAGAGAATGTGGGGCGTTCAGGCATGGTGACGGTTGGAGGAACCGGCGACGTGCGTGCGTGTGCTTATCGCCAGAACCAGAGTCGCAGGGTGTCGCTGATGCGTCGTGTGCCGATGCTGAGGATGGAGCGTTTGCCGGTGTCGAGGCGTGCGATGCCCTCCATGCCCGGGCGCATCCAGGTCGCGGGTGGATCGATCAGGTCGGCGCGGACCTCGAAGGCGTTGACGCCCTCCTCGGGCTGGGCGAGTGGGATGATGTGGGTGACTCTGATGCGGAAGGTCTCGGAGGGGCGGGCCTTGGTGGCGATGGCGCTGGAGGGCTGGGGCCCGCCCTCCTTGGCGCGGCGGATCGCCTCTTGCACGAGGCGGATGTCCGAATCGTCTACGCGGGCGACGGCGATCATGTCGTCGAGCTGGGCTACACGCATGAGCGGGTCGCCGAGCTTCACCGTCGAGCCGACGAGCGGGGCGAGGTCGCCCTGGACGATGGTACCGGTGATGGGGGCGGTGACGGTGGCGCGCCGGATCTGGTACTCGTGCAGATCCAGCTCGAACCGGGCCTGATCGGCGCGATGGCGGGCCTGGGCCTCTTCGTCATCCTTCCCGACCCTGCGTGCGGCATCGGCCTCGGTGCGCGCCTGCTCCATGCCGGCGCGGGCGCCGAGGGCCTGGAGTTCGAGCTGGTGGGTGTCCAGCACGAAGAGCACGTCGCCGGCGTTGACGCGTGCGCCGGGCTTGATGTGCTCGGGCACGCTTTTGAGCACGCCGTCGAACGGCACCGAGATCTGCCTCTGCTCGCGGGCCCGGAGCTGCATGGAGGCCTCGACGCGGTAGGGCACGTGGACGACGGTGATCGTCACCAGCAGCGCGAGCACGGCCAGCGAGACGAGCTTCCAGACCGTGTGGCGGGGCCCGACGATCCACTGGCCCGCCTTGATGGTGGCGTCCTTGGCGCGGACGGGGAGGGGTCGATCGTCGCTCTTTCGGACCTCGATGACGGGGGCGATGAGGTCGAGCGTGGCCTGGATGAGTTCGATGGTCTTGGCGTCGATGACGCCCTCGCCGGTGGATTCGATGGTGACGACGCCGAGGGTGTCGTCGCCGCGGCGGAGCGGGAGGGAGGCGACCTTGAGCGACGCGTCTGCGGCGGCGAGCTCGCGGTGGGCGTGGGTGATGGCGCGTGCGAGGAGCGGGTCGGCCTGTGCGTCGGGCTGGTCTTGCCGAGGGGCCGGGTGCATGACGGCGTGGGCCTGGTCGAGGCACTCCTCCATAGCGGCCTGGAGCTTGCGGACCATGGCCAGGCGGTGATCGATGTGCTCGGTATCGCTGATGGCTGCGATGCGGATGTTGTCGCCGCGGGTCCACCCGAGCGAGACGCGGTCGGCCTTGAGGTGCCTGGACAGGTCGTTGACGACCTGGAGGACGGCGCCCTTGTAGCCGCGGGCGGCGTTGATCGAGGCGATGAGCTGGCCGGCCAGGTCGAGTGCGGCGCCGGCCTCGCGGGTACGTTTGAGGTGCTGTCGTGCGGCGTGGGTGGCGGAGTATCCCGCGAGCATTTCGAGCTGGGCGAGCGTCGCCTGCAGCGCCTGCTCGGAGCGGGCGTCGAGGACCAGGCCGATCACGGGTCGGAGCCCGAGGCCGATCTCGACGGCGACCACGGGCACAGCGACGACATAGCCGCGACCGCGTGTGCCCTCGTAGAACTGCTGGGAGTCGGTTTCGAGGCCGAAGACGCGGATGCTGCCGCTCTCACCGGCGGCGCGTACGGCCGAGAGCACCTCGGATTCATCTTCAAGCGATTCGGGTTGGCCGCCGGCGGCGTCGGAGGTGGCGGGCCAGACGAGCATGCGTCTGGGCGGTGCGTCTTCGCCGTGATCGCCTGCGCTGACGGCGAAGAGTGTGGCCTGGCGGGCGCCGCAGACCTGCCCGAGCACGGCCAGAAGTCGTGCGAGAAACGCGCGATCGTCGGGGGCCTCGGC
>JADFOF010000315.1 GCA_022563015.1 Planctomycetota bacterium | reverse complement strand
GGTAGAACAGCCCGGTCACGTTCAGCATGCTGTTGCTGACGTTGTACTCCCAGCGCGACGGCGGGGGCTGGCTCCAGTGCGGCAGCAGGGCGTTGCCCTCGAAGTCGTCGAAGAACACCGTCTGCCCCGAAGCCGCCATCGGCCAGAGAACCGCGAGCAACCACAGAACAACTTTCATGGCCGAACTCCTTCGTGTCGGAGCCCTCGTTGGCGAAGGCTCACCAATCCGCTGCCTCTACCCACATTGTAACACAAGACCAGTGGAAATACCAAGAGATCCGAGACCCTGTCAGGGCTGGACAGTGTCAATCAATGGGCTGCGCCCGTCAGCAAGCTCACTCCTGGACGAGGCGCGACCGAAAGGGATCGAAGGCGAGCGCCATTGAACAAAGCGCGGACACCAGACGGGACTTCTCAAGCACTCCCTCCCGGACGCGCCTCGTTGGGATTGGGAGCGGTGGTTGGACGACCCATGTCGCGATGGTCACACCCCGAGCACTCCCTTCCGGTCGTGCCTCGTTGGGATGCGGAACGGACGCCGAGTCTGAGCCCGCCCTGGGGCGAAGGCTCGGATCTCGCTGCGTCCCGGAGCTCTCCGACCCTTCGCGGACTCAGACTCGCCGTCCCGCACCCATCTCGACCATTCATCTGATCTGAGGCCGCCCCGACGCCTCCCAGCCGTGAACGCCCCGCCGGCACTCGGTATGCTCTCTCCATGCTCGCCCGTTTCCAGTCCTACCTCCTCCGCGGGATCGACGCCCAGCCGTGCGAGGTCGAGATCGACGCCGACGAGACGCACCTCGACCGGCAGACGATCGTCGGCCTGCCCGACGCGTCGGTGAAGGAATCGATCGAGCGCGTGCGGTCGGCCCTGACGAACTCCGGGTACCGCTTCCCGCGAGGCCGCGTGCTCATCAACCTCGCCCCAGCCGACGTCCGCAAGGAGGGCCCGCTGTACGACCTGCCCATCGCGCTGGGACTGCTCGCCGCACAGGGCGTGATCCGTTCGCGTGCGCACGGCGACGGCGCTCCGATTGACCCGGGCCGAACAATTTTCGCAGGCGAGCTGGCATTGGACGGCCGGGTCCGCCCGATCAAGGGCGCGATCGCGATGGCCGCTCTGGCCAAGCAAGCCGGCGCTGACGCCGTCGTCGTCCCCTCACTCAACGCGACCGAGGCCGCCGTCGTCGAGGGTGTTTCGACCTTCGGCGTGCGCACATTGGACGAGGCGGTCGGACTTATACAGGGGACGCTGGAGCTGGAGCCCACGCCCCCGCCGGATATCGCAGGCCTGCTCCGCACCGCCCCGGCGCCCATCGACTTCGTCGAGGTGCGCGGGCAGGAGTCCGTCAAGCGCGCCGTGGTCGTCGCCGCCGCCGGTGCGCACAACATCCTGATGCTCGGGCCCGCGGGCACGGGCAAGTCGATGATGGCCAAGGCCCTGCCCGGCGTCCTGCCTCCCATGACCGTCAACGAGGCGCTCGAGGTCACGCGCATCTGCTCCGCCGCCGGCGAGCTGCCGCCGGGCCAGGGCCTCGTCCGCGTCCGCCCGGTGCGATGCCCGCACCACACGGCGTCGTCGGCGGCGGTGGTTGGCGGCGGGATCGTGCCGCGACCGGGCGAGATCTCGCTGGCCCACAACGGCGTGCTCTTCCTCGACGAGCTGCCCGAGTTCCCGCGCGCCGTCCTGGAAACCCTCCGCCAGCCGCTCGAAGACCGCGTCGTCACCATCGCCCGCTCGCACTCGTCGATCCGCTTCCCGGCGAACTTCATGCTGGTGGCGGCGATGAACCCGACGCCCAAGGGCGACATGCCCGTGGGCGAGGTCGGCCGACGCGAGATGGAACGCTATCTCTCGCGCATCAGCGGGCCGCTGCTCGACCGCATCGACATCCACGTCGAGGCCCCCGCCGTGCCGTGGAAGCAGCTTTCGGGGACGGCCAACGGGACGAGCACGGCGGACATGCGCGAGCAGGTGCTCGCCGCACGCGAGCGCCAGACAGCGCGTCAGGGGGAGTCGGTGCCCAACGCGCGGCTGAGCGGCAAGCAGCTCGACAAGCTGGCGTTGATCGACGAGGACGCCATCTCGCTGCTGGGCCAGGCGATCACGGAGCTGGGCCTGTCCGCCCGGGCGTACGACAAGATCCGTCGCGTCTCGCGCACGATCGCGGACCTGGCCGGCGTCGAGCGCGTCAGCATCGCGCACGTGAGCGAGGCGGTGCAGTACCGCCTGCTCGATCGCAGGGTGTGAGCGCCGACGCCGGAATGAAGAGCGACGCCCGGGCAATGGCGGGGCGGATTCGGCCGGGAATGCGGCTGAATCGGATCGGTGCGTGTCAGGGATTGCAACGCGGGGGCGGCTGATATGGTATGATCCGGCGACCAGAAGGAGGCACCCCATGGGATTCAGCAGTCGTTTTACGTTGTCGCTCGGTGTGTTCGCGATAGCCGCCGCAGCTTTGCCCTGTGTCGCACAAAGGGCGGACTCGGGCCGTGTGCAGGGCACGCGGGATCGCGATTCGATCTTCAGCCCGCTGGATCTGCCGGCGGCGAGCGCGTGGCGGCTGGGCTCGGGAGCGCCCGGGCCGGAGTACTGGCAGCAGCAGGTGGACTACGCGATCGACGCGGTGCTGGACGCCGAGACGAGCCGGCTCGAGGCCCAGATGCACGTCACGTATCACAACAACGCGCCGACGAGCCTGGGATTCCTGTGGATCCAGCTGGAGCAGAACCTGTTCCGGCCGGACAGCGACGGGACGAAGTCGCGCACCGGGGGCATCATGCGGGCCATGCGCGAGGACTTCCAGGGCGGGTACGACCTGTCGTACATCCGTATGCGCGGCAAGGACATGCCGTACCAGGTGTATGACACGCTGGCGCGGGTCGAACTGCCCAGGCCGATCAAGCCGGGCGAGACCATCGAGTTCGAGATCGGGTACGGTTTCGACATGCCGCCGTACATGCGGCGGATGGGCGCGCAGAACGTCGAGCAGGGTCGGATCTTCGAGTACGCGCAGTGGTTCCCGCACGTGTGTGTGTACGACGATGTGTACGGGTGGAACACGCTGCCGTACCTCGGCTCGGGCGAGTTCTATACGAACTTCGGCAACTACGACGTGCGGCTGACGGTGCCCCGCGACCACATCGTGGCGGCGACGGGCGAGTTGCAGAACGCGTACGACGTGCTGACGCGCGAGCAGCGAGACCGGATCGCCCAGGCCCGCAAGAGCGACCAGACCGTCATCATCCGATCGGCCGAGGAGGTGGACGACCCGACGAGTCGGCCGTCCGGCGACGGACCTTTGACCTGGCATTTCAAGGCTGAGAACG
>JADFOF010000314.1 GCA_022563015.1 Planctomycetota bacterium | reverse complement strand
TTGATGCACGAGCACATCATGGTGCAGTCGCCTGGCGTCAAGGAAAACTTCGCGGTGTTCGACCGCGAGATGGAGATTGCGAACGCCGTGCAGAGGCTGAAGGACGTGCAGGGCCGCGGCGTCAAGACGCTCGTCGACCTCACTGTCGGGAACTGGCGCGACATCCCCTTCGTGAAGGAGGCCGTGGCGGGCAGCGGCATGCAGGTGATCGTAGCCACCGGCTTGTACTGGGAGGTGCCGTACTACTTCAAGGCCCAGAGCGGCCGCTCGATCGAGCACATCGCGGAGCTGTTCCAGCGCGACGTCACGGACGGCATCATGGACACGGGCGTAAAGGCCGGCGTCATCAAGTGCGCGACCGACGAGCCCGGCGTGACGCCGGACGTCGAGCGCATTCTGCGTGCCGCCGCGAAAGCCCACCGGGCGACCGGCGTTCCGATCTCGACGCACACGCACGCGGCGAGCGAGGGGGGCCTCAAGCAGCAGGACATCTTTGAGGACGAGGGTGTGGACCTGGGCCGCGTCGTGATCGGCCACAGCGGCGACACGGAGGACGCCGGCTACCTGCAGAAGCTCTGCGACCGCGGTTCGTTTATCGGCATGGACCGCTTCGGCATCGACCTCTTCCTGCCGACTCCTCAGCGTGTGGCGATGATCAAGAAGATGTGCGACCTGGGCTACGCGAACAAGATGGTGCTCTCCCACGACGCGGCCTGCTACTTCGACTGGGTCGATCCGAACCTCAGACAGAGCATGCTGCCGAAGTGGAACTTCAACCACATCCCGGACGACGTGCTGCCGGCCCTGCGCGAGGCCGGCGTGAGCGAGGACGACATCACGGCGATGACGGTGGACAACGCACGCCGTGTCTTCGAGATGCAGGGCGCTTACTGAGGCAGGGGACAGCAGACAGATGGCGAAGGATAACGGGCGGCGGGCGCTTGGTGAGCTGGGTGAACGGCTCGCCGCGGAGCATCTGACCGCGAAGGGCTATCGCATCCGCGAGCGCAACTTCCGGACGGCGGCCGGCGAGATCGACATCGTGGCTGAGGCGGGTGGCGTTCTCGCGTTCGTCGAGGTGCGCTGCCGGCGGGGCTCATCGATGGGCACGGCGGCAGAGTCGCTATCGGCGGCGAAGCAGCGGCGCATGGTGGAGATGGCCGAGGCCTACGGCCAGGCGCGCGACGACCTGCCGGAGCAATGGCGCATCGACGGTCCGAATCCGAGCGCTGGCACCATTTTTTTGTATACGAAACGGCCCGTTTCGCGACGGCGGGCAAATCGAGGTTTCGCCGAAAACCACCATTTCCCCACCATTGGCGGCGAAAACAGGCGGATTAGCAGGTGATGTCGTATGCGCCGGACGACTCGACGGTCACGCTCACATCTCCGTCGCAGACCTGATCTCCCGCTCCCGGCGTAGCGCCGCTGCCGGTCTGGGTCCAGTAGACCTCGACCCCGTGCGCGTGAAGGCGACCAAGAGCCTCAGTGGTTGGGTGTCCAAACGAGTTGTTGCCGACCGAAAGGATGCACGCTTCGGGATCGGTCGCGTCCAGGCAGACATCCACGTCACCGACCTCTGGCCCCACTATGCTCTCGACGTTCGGGCTCACGCCGGGGAGGTCGCCAGCGAAGACGTGGGTGAACGATCCATAGGTCAGTTTGAGCACGAGGCTCAGGGCGTTTTCGTCACTCGTAGAGACTCCGGCACCGTTCAGGTCAACGACTTCTATCGTGACAGCCCCGAGGTTGATGACCTGACCCTTGATGGCGGTCTGCCGCGCAGCTCCGCAAGCGGCGATGTAATCCTCATACGTCTGCGTCCCGAACGACCCACCCCGGTCGTAGCAGGTGCCGACTGTCACTCCGGCATCAACCAGGTCGTCGAGACAGCTGATGTGGTCGGCGTGGTAGTGGGTGGCGAAGTGATAGTCGATGTGCGAAACACCCTGGCCTAACACGTATGCAATCGTGTCATCGCAGGAGCCCTGACGCCCGTTGTCGATCATGGCCGTCACACCATTCGGCGCGACTATTACCGCCGCGTCACCCTGGCCCACGTCCAGGTGATGGATCACCAACTCCCCCGCTGGTACGGGAGAGGGAATCACCGATGGATTGGGTGAACTCGTGGCCGTCGGAGTTGGAGTGTTGGCTGTTGGAGTCGAGGTTGGAGTCGGAGTGGCCCCGATATCCTTTCAGATCGGAGCGCCGATGAGCGGGCAGCCCGCTGCCTGCGACACGGACAGTCCGGCGTCGAAGCGCAAGAGCTTGAGCGAGTCAATTGGGTTGATGGCACCAGAGCAGTCAACGTCTCCCCACGTGAAGACCGCCGCTATGCGAGCTGAGACGCTATCGCCGAAATCGGGGCAACCCCCTGTGTTTACGCTCAGCCCTGCGTCGCTCCGCAACGTCAGAAGCGAATCAATCGGATCAACGGAGCCGGAGCAGTTGGCGTCGCCAAAGACGAGGACTGGCCCGGCTGGTGATGGCGTCGCAGTGGGTGTGGGTGTTGCTGTGGGGGTAGGTGTAGCGGTGGCAGTCGGAGCAACCGTGGGGCTCGATGTCGGCACGGCGGTCGGGGTCGTGGGCGTCTCGCCGCAGTTAACTTGATGATCCGTAGTTCCGGGCCGGACGAGCCTCGCGTAGTCGGTGGAATCGCTGTTTCGGTAGATGAAAGCTCCGGTCATGCGGAACACGCCACTGCCATTCGCTGCGGAGCTTCCCGATTGGAACTCAAGCGTCTGTCCGGCAGCGATGGAGGCGACGAAGTCAGTCAGAGTGTAGTCCTGGCTTGGGTCGCTTTCGATGTGGAATCCGGTGAGAGATTGCGTCGCGCCTCCGAAGTTCTTGATACGGACGTACTCGGGGTTTGTGTCGCAACTAAGCGCGATGATCCACGTCTCATGAGCAGCCGCTGATGCGCGATCCGATCCTGATGAGAGACCGCCGATCAGAAGGGCTGCCGTGACGACCACAGCAGAGCCAACTACAACAAGTGCGCGCATATCCTAGTTCCCCCTTTGTGCTCCGAGGCGTGTGTGACTCTACATAGCGACGACTGGGATGTCAACGTTCGTGCGGCGCGGCGAACAGACCGGCTCCATAGCCTAGCCACCACGTCTCGCCCGTTCCCTTCAGACGACGGCCCTTGCCGCCTGCCTTGCGTAAGAGCGCCAGGCACCGGCCGCAGACGGGAGTCACGAGGCGCTCCCACTCAGCGGACCTGCGGGTCAGGGCGTAGCTGTCCCGCGCTGGTCGTCGGCAGAAGGTGCACACGGCGAGATTGTCACACCTAAGTCAGAGGGCTCATACGCCCAGTCGGCATCCAGTGGCGCATAC
>JADFOF010000033.1 GCA_022563015.1 Planctomycetota bacterium | reverse complement strand
CGAAGAGGACGCCGGCGGGCCTTGACAGCCAGCTGTCATCGATGAGCACGCGGCATCGTCGGCACGGGGCGGCCTTCGGGTAGCCGTGACTCGGCCCGCCCTACACTGGGCTCAGACCCGCACGCCTGCCCGGAGCCCGCCCATGGTCGAGAAACGCTATGAAACCGCGGTCGAATCGCTTGCCGATCTCAGGGAACTGGGCATCATTCACGACGGCATGACCGTCATGGTCGGCGGGTTCGGGCTCTGTGGCATCCCCGAGCACCTGATCCGGGCGCTGCGCGACACCGGCGTCACAGACATCACCTGCATCAGCAACAACGCGGGCGTGGACGACTGGGGGCTGGGACTCCTGCTCAAGACGCGGCAGATCAAGAAGATGGTCTCGAGCTACGTCGGCGAGAACGCGATCTTCGAGAAGCAGTTCCTCGACGGCGATCTCGAAGTCGAGTTCAACCCGCAGGGCACGCTGGCGGAGCGCATCCGCGCGGGCGGCGCGGGCATCCCCGGGTTCTACACGCCCAGCGGAGCGGGCACGCCCATCGCTGAGGGCAAGGACACTCGAAACTTTCAGAGGCCAAGCGATCTGGGAAGGGGGCGTGAGCGTGCGTACATTCTCGAAACGGGGCTCTACGCCGACCTCTCGCTCGTCAAGGCCCACCGCGCCGACGCGTTCGGCAACCTGCAATACCGCATGACCGCCCGCAATTTCAACCCGATGATGGCGACCGCGGCGAAGTTTGTCGTGGCCGAGGTCGAAGACATCGTCGCGACGGGTGACTTCGACGCCGACCAGATCCATACGCCGGGTTCGTACATCGACCGCATCGTGCGGACGGTGAGCGAGAGGCGCATCGAGCAGCGGACTGTGAGCGAGGCGTGACCACGCGCGAGTTGGGCGCTCGCTCAGGCATGACGCCGCGCCCGCTCATCTTCCTGCACATGCCCAAGGCGGGCGGGACCACGCTCGAGGGGATCGTCAAGCGGCAGTACCCCGGCGGCCGGTTCTTCCGGTTCACCGGGATGGCTGAGAATGTGGCTGCGTTCTGCGCCTTGCCGGAGTCGGAACGGGCAGCGTTCGACGTGCTCTCCGGGCACGAGTACTTCGGGATCCATGAGCACGTTCGAAGTCCGTGCACGTACATTACGATGCTCCGCCACCCCGTCGACCGGATCGTCTCGCTGTACCACTATGTTCGCCGCACGCCGGACCATTACCTCTACAACTTCGGCTTCGCGGACCGGCGCGATGTCGAGGACTTTGTTCGTCGGCCGATCACCCCCGAGATCGACAACTGGCAGACGCGGCTGCTGAACCCGCGGCCCGAGCGGTTCCTGCCCGTCGGCGGCGTGGACGAGGCGATGCTCGAGCGCGCGATGGCGAACCTCGCCGAGCATTTCGCGGTCGTGGGCGTGACCGAGCGTTTCGACGACACGCTCGAACTGCTGCGCATGCGGTTCGGGTGGACGGATCTGTCATACGAGCGCCGCAACGCGACGCCGGGGCGATCCTCGGTGGACGAACTCCCGGCCTCGGCGGTGGGGGCGATCCTCGAGGCGAACCGGTTTGACGCCCAGTTGCACGGATTCGCAGCAGAACTTCTGGAGGCCGGATTTCTCCCGAATGATGATTGCGATTGAGTCTCAGTTGCCCTACACTTGAGGCGGGCCGGAGCTTTGGTCGCGGCCGAGCGGGCTTCGTGCCCGAACATAACCCTATCGAAAGGCTCTGTCGTGGCCATACCCACCGATGCGACCAGACCGACACGCATGTTGCTGTCCCAGATGCCGCTGGGCAGCCGGGCTGTGGTGAGCGAGTCGGACCTGGACGAGTCGGACGCATCGCTGCTGCGTGCGATGGGCCTGGGTCCCAACGCCGAGGTCCGCATGTGCCGCCTGGGCGAGCCCTGCATCGTCGCCCTGCCGTGCGGGTGCGACGCGGGCGGGTGCCGGATCGGCCTGTCGCGTCGGATCGCCGAGCGCGTTTACGTCCGGGCCATGCCGGTCTGATCGTCCCGCGACATGAGAGGTGATACAAGCCAGGCCGAACCGCCCGTCTCCCACGTGGGCGGACTGCGTGATCGAGGCGGGGGCCGGGACCAAAGTCAGACGCGGCGCGTCCGGCGGGTGGCGATCGTGGGCAACCCCAACACGGGAAAGACCACGCTGTTCAACCGCGTCGCCGGCGTTCGCCACAAGACGAGCAATTTCCCGGGCACGACCCAGGAGGCTCGGCTGGGGTGCGCCGACGGGCTGGATCTGATCGACCTGCCGGGGACCTACTCGCTGGAGCTGGATCTGAGCGAGTCTCAGATCTGCCGCGACGTGCTGTCCGGGCAGACCGCGCCGCGTGGCGAGCCGATGGCCGCGCCCGACGCGGTGCTGGTTGTCGCCGACGCGTGCAACCTGCCGCGGAACCTGATGCTGGTGGGCGAGGTGCTTCGTCGTCGGCTGCCGACGGTGGTCGCGGTCAACATGGTCGACCTCTCGCGTCGGCGCGGGATCCACATCGACGTGGAACGTCTGAGCGAAGAGCTCGGGTGCGAGGTGGTGCTGTGCAGCGCGCGCACCGGCGAGGGGCTGGACCGAATCACCCGCGCCCTGCACGACGCGGCCATTCCACACCCGACGCCCCCGGGCGACGAGGACGGGCTGCGGCGCTGGGCGGAGCGGCTGTACGTCTTCGCGGCTACAGCCGAGGAGGGCGCGGCGGACGACTCCTTCACCGACCGCCTCGACCGCACGTTCACGCACCCCGTGCTCGGGACGCTGGTCTTCGTCGGCGTGATGACCGGGCTGTTCTGGATGATCTTCAAGCTCGCCGCCACACCGATGAGCTGGATCGACTCACTGTTCGGGGTGCTGGCCTCGCAGGCGCGGTCGAGCCTGCCGCCGGGCGTGCTGACGGACCTCTTGACCAACGGCGTGATCGCGGGCGTCGGGGCCACCGCAATCTTCCTGCCGCAGATCTGCCTGCTGTTCTTCCTCATCTCGCTGCTGGAGGGGACGGGGTACCTGGCGCGGGCGGCGTTCGTGATGGACCGCGTGCTGCGACCGTTCGGGCTCAGCGGCCACGCGTTTGTGCCCCTGCTCTCGTCGCACGCGTGCGCGCTGCCGGGGATCATGGCGGCGCGTGCTGTGCCGGACCGGCGTGATCGGCTCGCCACGATCCTGGTCGCCCCATTCATGAGTTGCACCGCGCGCATCCCCGTGTATGTCCTGCTGACCGTGCTGCTGTTCCCGGGTCGAGAGGGGATGCAGGCCCTGGCGTTCACGGGGTGTTACGTGATCGGCGTGTTCGCCGGGTTGCTCAGTTCACTGGTAGCGCGTCGGACGATTCTTCGCGGCAAGAGTCGGGCCATGGCCATGGAGCTCCCAAGTTATAAGTGGCCGAGCGTGCGCACGGCGCTCATGCTGACGTTTGATCGTGGGATGATGTTCCTCAAGAAGGCGGGCACGGTGATTCTGATGATCTCGGTGGTGCTGTGGTGGATGGGGACGTACCCGCTGACGCCCGAGCCGGCCGAACTCATGGAAGCGCGGCAGCGCGTGGTCGCCGCCGGGCCCGGCTCGGACCCGGCGCTCACGGACGAGGTGCGGGCGCTCGAAACCGAGCACGGGCGGGTCTCTGCACGCCGGACGATCCAGGCGCGCATCGGGTCGGCCATCCAGCCCATCTACGCGCCGCTCGGCTACGACCGGCAGCTCACGATCGGGGTTCTGGCGAGCTTTGCGGCCCGCGAGGTGTTCGTCTCGACGATGGCGGTGCAGGTGGTGGGCTCGGACGACGCGCCCGTCAAGGGCATGCTGGCCGAGATCGCCTCGGCCAAGCGCGACGACGGCACGCCGATCTTCACCGCGCCCACCAGCTGGTCGCTGCTCATCTACTTCGTGCTGTCGATGCAGTGCCTGCCCACGCTGGTGGTGACAGCCCGCGAGGCGGGCGGGTGGAAATGGGCGGGGCTCCAGATGGCGTGGATGACCGGGCTGGCGTATCTTTCTGCCCTCGTGGTGTACCAGGTGCTCACGGCGGCGGGGGTATCCTGATCGCGATGAGCGCACGCCTGGCCCAATCCGGGTTTCCTGTGGGCGACTGGCAGTTCTGGGTGGCCACGGCGGCGGTGGCTCTGATCCTGGGCGTGGTGGCGTGGAAGGTGCTGCCGATCGCGGCGCTGAGGCGACGACGCCGAGCCAGGGCCGGGCGCACCAAGGCGACGCTGACCATTGGCGGCAAGCCCGTCTCGAAGTAATGCCGCTCGCCTGTGGCGCCCCATGGGGCCGATCGCGCTCACGGCTGCGACGAGCGACGGGTTGGCGAAGCGGCCCAGCCCATCTTGCCGATCAGCGTGGTCCAGTATCCGGCGTGGGTATTTCGCACGAACACGACGCGGCGAGGATCCCGGCTGAACGAGACGCGGTCGCCCGCGCTCAGCCGACGACACTCGCGCCCGTCCAGCAGCAGCGCTGTGCCCCCGCGCGCGTCGACCGCGTTGGCCTCCACGACGGTGACCTCGACGCGCGTGTCGCCGCTCACCACGATGGGACGAAACGCCAGCGTGTGCGCCGCGATGGGCGTGATGACCAGCGCGTCGGTCTCGGGCGTGACGATCGGTCCGCCCGCGGACACGTTGTGCGCGGTCGAGCCCGTCGGCGTCGAGACGATCAGACCGTCGCCGCTGATCGTCGGCCCCGGTTGGCCGTCGATCGAGATCGTCAGTTCGATCATGCGGTACGGCGGCCCGGCGGTCACAACCCCCTCGTTCAGCGCGTTGCCCTCGAACGGCTCGGCGCATCGGGCTTCGACCCGCAGCATCCCGACCTGGCGCGTCGGCATCGTCCCGCCGCCGAAGAGCGCTGAGGCCTGCTCGCGAACCGCCGGCAGGTCAAACTCCGCCAGGAATCCGAGCTTGCCGAAGTTCACGCCGAGCAGCGGCACGCCCGCGTCGACAAATCGCTTCGCCTGCGACAGGAGCGTCCCGTCGCCGCCGAGCACCACGACCAGGTCGAGCGTGTCAAACTTCGGCGTCGGCTCATCGTCGCCCGCGACGCCCAGGAGCCGACCGTGAGCTCCGATCAATGCCGAGATCTCGTCGATGGCGCCGACCGCGTCCGGCTTGTTGCGGTTCACGATGAGCAGAACGTCGCGTGACATGCGTGCAGTGTATCAACCCCGGGGACGCCGCACGGTTCCTTACCAACGCACACGCCCGATCACGCTTGCTTCAGACCTGGTGCTCCGCCTTGTGCGGCGGGGCGAGCTGGTCGTCTGCAGCGGCGGCGGCGAGGCGTATCGCCCGGGCGATCCCGCGCGCGTCGATGCCCGCCTCGGCGAGCTGCGACGCCCGCGGGTCCTGGTGAATCCACGAGTCCGGCAGCCCCAGCCGCGTCACGCACGACGCGTCGAGGTTGAACTCCTGTGCCGTCTCCAGCACCGCCGCCCCGAAGCCGCCGATCAGGCTGTGGTCTTCGACCGTGATGATCGGCGTGCCGCGCGTCAGCAGCGAGCGCACAAGGACTGTGTCGATCGGCTTGGCGAATCGCGCGTCGTACACCTCGACCGTGTACTCCTCGCGGAGCATCTGGACCGCCTCGAGCGCGGCGACCGCCGGCGTTCCGAACGCGAGCACCACGGCGTCCGCGTCCCTTTGCTCCTCGGTCAGCAGCCGGGCCCGACCCAGCTCGAACGCCGGACAGTGCTTGTCCACGAGCACATCACTGACCGAATCGCGCGGGTATCGCACGCTGGAGAGCCCGTCCTCGTATGTGCGCATGAACTCGATCGCGGCTATTAGCGACGGCTCGTCGATCGCCGCCATCACGCACGAGCCGGGCAGTGTGCGCAGCAGCGCCACGTCGCAGAACCCGTGGTGCAGGGCCCCGTCGCCGCCGACGAGTCCGGCCCGATCCAGCAGCAGCCGCACCGGCAACTCCTGCAGCGACACCTCCTGGAACGCCTGGTCGAACGCACGTTGCAAGAAGGTGCAGTAGACGGCGAAGAAGGGCTTGAGCCCGGCTTTGGCGAGCCCGGCCATCATGTCCATCGCGTGCGATTCGCAGATGCCCGTGTCCCAGGTGCGATCGGGGAATCGTTTGATGACGGCGTCGAGCCCGGTGCCTTCGGGCATGGCCGCCGTGCACGCCACCACTTTTTCGTCGCGATCCATGGCGTCGATGAGCGCGTCGGCAGCCGCGGTTGTGAACGATCGCCCCGATGAGCGCACCTCGACGCTGCAACCCTCGACGGTGAACGGCCTGGGCGAGTGAAACGCGGTCGCGTCACCCTCGCTAAAGTCGAACCCCTTGCCCTTCACCGTCTTGACGTGGAGCACCATGGGCCGATCGAACTCGCGCGCTTCGGCCAGAAACTCGATCAGCGACGGGATATTGTGCCCGTCGATGGGGCCGACCGTCACGAGCCCGAAGTGCTCGAACCAGGCGCCCTCGGCGATCATGGCCTTGGTCGCCTCGCCCATCTTGTGATACGCCTCTTCCAGCAGCGACCCGCCCGGCACGTGCTTGAGCACGCGGTGGGCTCCCCTCTTGAAGTCCGCGTACAGATGACTCAGGCGCAGCCGATCGAAGTATTGAGACAGCGCGCCCTGCGGGTGCGAGATCGACATGCCGTTGTCGTTGAGGACGATGAGGAACTGGCGTTTGAGGGTGCCGGCGTTGTTGAGCCCTTCCATCGCCACGCCGTTGACGATCGAGGCGTCGCCGATGAGTGTGACCACACGCCGACCGTCCGGGTTGGTCTTTGGATTCCACGCTTCGTCCAAAAGTGAATCGCCGCGGGCCATGCCGACGGCCGTCGAGATCCCCGTCCCCGCGTGCCCGACGCTGAACAGGTCGTAGGGCGACTCGGCGGGCGCAGGAAAGCCTGACATGCCCTTGCGCGTGCGCAGCGACGCGAGCAGCGGCAGACGACCCGTGAGCAGCTTGTGCGGGTAGCACTGGTGCCCGACGTCGAACAGCAGACGGTCGTGCGCGAAGTCGAACACGTAGTGCAGCGCGATCGTCAGCTCGACCACGCCCAGGTTGGGCGCCAGGTGCCCGCCCGTGCGCGACACCTGGTCGCAGATCACCGTGCGCATCTCCGCCGCCAGCTCCGGCAGACGCTCGACGGGCAGTCGCCTCAGATCGGCCGGCGATGCGATGGATTCGAGAATACTCATGCGGGTTTTCTGCCGTCCCATGTGCTCTGGCCGCTCAGAAACGCCGAAGTTTCACGAACTTCTGAAACAAGTGTAGGGCTCGCTCTCACCTCGGGGCGACCCTGACTTAGCGGGTCCGCGAGGCCAGGTACCCGGCCACCGACTCGAGGGCCCGGGCCGGTTCGCCCACGCGGCGCAGAGCTTGTACGCCCGCCGACCGCAGCCGTTCGATCTCCTCCCGAGACGCCTCGACGCCCACGAGCCCCGGGTACGTCAGCTTGCCGGCCGGTGCATCCTTGCGCGTGCGCTTGCCGGTGTGCTCTGAGGCGTGCTCTACGTCGATGAGGTCGTCGACGATCTGGAACATGAGCCCGACGCTTTGGGCATAGGTCGTGATCGCTTCCAGCCGCGGTTCGTTCTCGGGCGCGTCCGCCGGCAGGCCGCACATCGCGCCCATCCGGCACGCCGCCCGGATCAACGCGCCGGTCTTCCCGCGGTGGATCGTGACCACGCGTTCAAGACCGGTCAGGGCGGGGTCGGTTTCCGGGATGGTGTCGCGCACCTGGCCGGAGATCATCTCCCCCGTCGCCCGCGACAGCTCGCGCGCCAGGCGTGCGCCGAGTTGGTGCGGCGGGCCGACGGGCGGCGGGCGGTGCAGCAGGTCAAACGCCAGCGCGAGCATGAAATCCCCGGCCAGCACGGCCATCGCCTCGCCGAACCGGATGTGCAGCGTGGGTCTGCCGCGCCGCAGGTCATCGTCGTCCATCGCGGGCAGATCGTCGTGGACGAGGCTGAAGGCGTGGATGAGCTCGACCGCGCCGGCCGCGGCCAGCGCCCGCTCGCCGGGGGCGCCCATCGCCTTGCAGCTGAACCACGCCAGCACCGGCCGCACACGCTTGCCGCCACCCAGCAGCGCGTACTCGACGGCCTCGCGCAGCGCAGACGGCGCATCAAGGCCGCCGACGTACGCCGCGAGATGCCGATCCACAGCCTCGGCTGCGCTGTGCATTTCCGCGGCGACCTCGGGCGGTAATTCGATGACCGGTGCTTCGCTCATTCGCATCGATTATAGATCGTCATGTGTCACACATCAGGCGCGCGACAGCGCTGTGCGAATTGGAAGTGCGGCTCAACCGCCGCCGGCCGCTTCGAGCGTTACCTTGAGTATGACGATGCCCTCGTCCCGCTTGACGCCGACGCTGACGACATCGCCGGGCTTGGCCTCGATGAGCAGCGGCATGAGATCCTCGATGCTTCCGAGCTCAGTGCCGTTCCACGAGACGATGAGGTCGCCGGCGCGGAGCCCTGCCTTCTCGGCCGGTCCGTCCTCGGCCACACCGTTGAGAAGGATGCCGCCTTCGCCCGCGTAGTCGGGCTGGATCCCGATTCGGACGCGCGCCCCGCCTCTGGGCCGCGGCGGTGGGCTGTCGTCGGTCAGCGCGAACACCCACCGCTCGGGCCGCTGCGCCGACGCCAGCGCGATCGCCCGGAACAGGTACACCGTGCGGACCATATCGTCCCGGTTGATCTTCCACGCCACGTCGGTGGGGGCGTGATAGTCGTCGTGGAAATCCGCAGCCGGGATCGAGCCGAACAGGAACGGCACGCGCTTGCTGCGGAACGACGCGTGATCGCTGCTGCCGCGCGGGAAGCGATCGGTCTTGTTGATCGTCAGCTCCGACGCGTCGATGAACGGCACAAGCCACGCATCGAGCCCTTCCGCGGAGTTGGCCCCCGTGAGGTTCAGCCGCCCGTCCTTGATCCGTCCGATCATGTCCAGGTTGATCATCAGGTCGTGGTCTTCGATGGTCGCGACCGGGTGCTCGGCGTAAAAGCGCGAGCCGACCAGCCCCGATTCCTCGGCGCTGAACCCGAGAAAAACGATGCTGCGCAGGTCCGCGTCCTCGGGCATGCTCGCGTATTCGTGCGCGAGCTTGGCTGCGAGCAGAAGGACCGCCGCCGACCCCGAGGCGTTGTCGTCCGCGCCCGGATGCACCGCGCCCGAGCCGGCGCGCGATCCGAACGACCCCGTGCCCAGGTGGTCCAGGTGCGCGCCGATGACGATGTATTGGTCTTTGAGTCGGCCGCGCCCGGGCAGCAGCCCGCCGACGTTCTCAGCCACGCGCTGCTCGCCGCCGTCGCTGGACGGACGCCCGAGCGGGAACGACTGCCGGTAGCTCGTCCCGTTCTCGAACGCAGGATCGAGACCCGCCCGGCCCAGGTAGAACTCGAAGTACTGCTTGGCGATCTCCATGCCGCGGGTTCCGGGGAAGCGTCCTTCCATGAACGGGTTGGCCAGCGTCACGACGTGGTCGTTCAGGACGCGGAGGTCGGCCTCGAAGTCGGTGCCGGTGGGGACAGCCGATTCCGTAACCTGCACCGCGTGCACCAGCGGTGCGGGCGCGCCCGCCAGAAACAGGGCGGCCGTGGTCGCAACCAGCAAACGTCGGGTCAACTGCGTGGACATGGGGTCTCCTCTGATTCGGGTCCGGGTGCACGGCAGACGCATGGGCGCGGATTGCCGCGTTGGGAGGGGAGTCTAGGTCGAGTCCTCAGGCGCAGGTGTGCGTCGAGACGTGTGCCGGACGCCGAGTCTGAGTCCGCGAAGGCTCGGATCCCTCCGATGACCTCCATACGCGCGTGATCCGAGCCTTCGCCCGCAACGGGCTCAGACTCGGCGTCCGATGATCCGATGCGCGGGGGTGGGCCTCCTTGAGTTGCGTCGGTTGCGCTCAAGCGCGAGTGGTATCAGACCGATGCGGCTCCGGGCAGTCGGCCCTTGAACCGGGGGTAACACCATGTCACAGCAACCCAGCCCGTCTTCGGGGCCACCCGAACCGCTCAGCGACATCTTCCTCTCGCCCAGGGTCATCGATCGAACCGCGTTCGAGCAGTTCACGGCCCAGCTGAACGAGCTGATCGCACAGGCGCAGCGGCATGGCACGTCGCTCAAGTGCGCTACCTTGGACGCCGGCGCCGTCGAGGCGCAGCTCCGCCAGACCGCAAGCGAGCTCGAGCTCAAGGCCGAGCGCGTCGCCGGCGTGATCCCGACCATCGACGATCGCCTGGCGCAGATCGAGCACCTGCTGCAAGAGGCCGTCACCTCTGCCGCCGATCCCGATCGGATCCGCGATCACACGAATCGGCTGGTCGCGGCCCGGCTCGAAACACTCGACGACGACATGCGGGACATGCTCCGCGAGGTTCGCGATCACGTTTCGCACACCGGATCCTCCACGCTCCGACTCGAGCCCGATCCGCACCCCGGGGCCGAACTGGTCGCTCGGCTGCACGAGAGGCTGGACGCGATCGAGACCAGGCTGGACGAGCTGAGCGATCGAACCCTGGCCGCTCCGGACGCGGACGATCTGCGTGCGCTGGGCGATCAGGCGCACGAGGCCAGGGACCTGCTGGCCCGGGCGGTGCTGGCCGCCTCGGCCAGGATCGACGCCATGGACGACCAGTGCGGCGCCCTCATCGACTCGCTGGGCGCCTTTATTTCAGAGTCCAGGCGTCGAGCGGAACTCGTTCACGCCCAGCGCGACGCCGCGCAGAAGTCCGCCGGCGAGGCGATCGAGAACCTCGACCAGATCACGCGCGACGCGTCGCAGCGGTTGTCGATGATTCTGGCTTCGGTTGCGGAGAGAGAGCGCGCCGGACGGATGCTGGCCGAAGACCTCAGCCGCCTGATCCTGGCTCTTGAGAATTGGAAAGAGCAGACCGCCGGTCAGCAGGACTAGCGCGGTTCCAATCAACGCTTTGCGATCGCAAATGTATGGACGCCGAGTCTGAGCCCGCGAAGGCTCGGATATTCCTGGTGACGCGTGATCCGAGCCTTCTCCCGAAGCGGGCTCAGACTCGGCGTCCGTCGAGGTGGCGGCGCGGCATGTCGATCGAGGCTATGCCTCGTCGGGCAACTTCCACACGCCCTTGGACGGGTTGAGGATCTTGGTCTGCTTGCGCATGGCGGCGAGCTTCTGGCTCATGATCGCGCCCTTGTTGGTCGTGCTGTTGATGTACTCGCCGCAGGCCTCGACAAGCTCGCGAGGCGACTTGGCGCCCGAGCGCAGCTCATTGAGAATCGCCGCGGCCAGGGCGCCCGGCCGACGACCTGCTTTCGTCGGCGCCGACTCGCCACGAATAATGGCCAGTGCCTGCGCGTCGTCGGCGGCGATCCGGGCCAACTCCTGTTCGGCGACGTGCAGCTGGCCGCGAAGCTCGATGATGTTCGCCTTGAGCTCGTCCCGTCGGGCCCGGCTCTTGCTCCGCAATGCCTCGAGCAGCTGAACCTCGGTGTACTTGGACAGCACGGAGGTATCCAACGCGCCCTGCGTTGATTGGTCATTCATGGAATTCGTGCCTTGTGTGCGTGATGGTTGTGTTAGTGTTGTCATCGTCGATCGGTCCTGTTGCAGATGGGTTCATATTCGTACAGACGTGGGGAACACAATAAAAGCACATGGTTCCGTCGCTGTCAAGAGAACAAAGACAATACTGACCGCGAAACACCCATGCCGCCGATTTGTGGCCCATCTGGGGGATACCACTAGCAGATCTTCTCTCCTTCTTCGTCCGCCAGCGCTCGGAACAGACCCGCCAGGCGATTGGTTATGGGTCCTGTTCGGCCGTCTCCGATGAGCCGACCATCGACCCGCGATACCCACGCCAGTCCTCCCATCGTGCCCGTGCAGAAGACCTCGTGCGCTCTGTATACGTCTGTCAGGGAAATGTCTCGTACGTCGCGCGGAATCCGGTGCCCATCGCACAGATCCAGCACCGCCCGGCGCGTCACACCCTCAGGGCACGCGACGGTCCGGCTGGTGAGCACGGTCGGCTGGGCC
This sequence comes from Planctomycetota bacterium, assembly GCA_022563015.1. Classification (GTDB taxonomy): domain Bacteria; phylum Planctomycetota; class Phycisphaerae; order Phycisphaerales; family UBA1924; genus JADFGU01. The sequence continues at coordinate 3,497 of JADFOF010000033.1, read as the reverse complement.
AGCCCGTGCCCCTCGGCCACGATGAACAGGTGGGTCGCGTTCGTCTCCGCGACGAACCCCCGGCCGTCGAGCATGAGGGCGTCGTCCGCACCGGCGTTGTTGGCCTCGATCTTGGCAAGAATCGACTGAATCAGGTTGCAGTGGTGGATCTTGGGGTCCAGGCAGTCGGGGGCGAATCGCCGGATCGAGGACGTGATCAGCGTCAGCCCGCTCTGGCTGGCGGCCTGGTCGTACACCGGGGCCTTGTGCTCGGCCAGCACGATGAGCGTCGGGCCGGACTGGTTCAGCCTCGGGTCCATCCCGCTGGTGACCTTGACGCCCCGCGTGAGCGTGAGCCGGATGTGGACACCGTCGCGCATGCCGTTGGCCTCGAGCGTTTTCCTGATCTCCGACGTGATTTCATCGTGGGCGGGGATCTGCTCGAACGCGAGCGCCTTGGCGCTGGAGACAAGCCGATCCAGGTGCTCGCTGAGCCTGAAGATCTTCCCGTGGTAGAGGCGCAGCCCCTCCCACACCGCGTCGCCGCCCTGCACCGCCGAGTCGAACGGGCTGATCCCCGCCTGATCGCGATGCACCAGCTCGCCGTTGATGTTGACGAGCAGGTCGCGGTTGCGTTCGTCGAATGTCTGGAGCATGTTCGCCTCGTCTGGGTTGGATCCGTCAGCCTCGCAGCCGGAATTGGAACAGAGTGTCGTACAACGCCCGGCACTCGGCGTGCACACCCGCCAGCCGATCGGGCACGGGCTCATTGCTCGGGCGGTGCGGCACGAATCCGGTTGACTTATAGACGCTGTCGTACCAGTGTGTGGCCCACACGCCGTCGGTCTTGTGCGGCCCCGGCTCCCACGTGAGCATGGCGTTGTCGAACGGGATCCCGACCCGCTCGCACAGGGCCGAGAGCATCCCGCGTGGATCCTCGAGCACGTCGCGCGAGTCCAGCACGGGCGGCGTCCGCCCCGTCCTGTCGCGAACGATCTCGAACAGCCGCACTTGTTGAGGCAGCCCGAGATCCGCCGGCGTCGGGTCGGGGACGATCCGAATGAACGACGTGATCATCTCGCCCGGATCGCGGATCAGGAAGCAGTTGCACAGCCCGTCGATCCACCCGAGACGATCGAAGTCCCCCGGCAGCAGGTGGTGCGCCATGTGCTTCTGGTATGAGATCGTCGCGCCCGGCGGCAAGGGGCCGGTGAGCATGGCGGTGATCTCGTCCATATCGATCGGTCCGGCCGCCACGATCTCATCGCGTCCCGGATGCCTCAACTCCGGCCGGGCGTGCAGATACCGCGCGTACAGCGGCTCATCGAAGACAATCGTGTCCGCCCGCGACCCGAACGACCGCATCAAGGCCGTCGAGATGTTTCGCGGCCCGGACCACATGGCGATGCGCGCGCTGGGCATGTCCGGAGTGTATGGACGTGCAAGGTGTACGCAAGCACGACGAGCCGCGACCGGCAGGGAGCGGTGGTTTGACGACCCATGTCACGATGGTTCACCCCGGAGCACTCCCTCCCGGTCGTGCCTCGTATCGCGCATCGCGGGGCTATGAAAACCGTGCCGAAACCGACTCCGTCCCCTTCGTGTCGATCTCGGAGCGGATCGCGGCGACGAACTGGTCCAGGTCCATCTGCCCGAGATTCTTCTGGATCCCGCGCGCGCGGATCGAGACCTTGCTGGCCTGCGCGTCGCGCGGGCCGACCACCGCCAGGTACGGGATCTTCATCTCCGCGGCGTTGCGGATCTTGGCCTGGATGCGGTCGCCCGAGGTGTCCACGCTCGTGCGCACGCGGGCGTCCTTGAGTCTGTTCACCACATCGTCGGCGTAGTCGTTGCTCTTGTCGCTGATCGGGAGGACGCGGACCTGCTCGGGGCTGAGCCACAGCGGGAACGCGCCGTTGAAGTGCTCGATCAATACCGCCACGAACCGCTCCATGGACCCGAACGGTGCGCGGTGGATCATGACCGGCCGGTGCGGCTTGTTGTCCTTGCCAATGTACGACAGGTCGAACCGCTCGGGCAGGTTGTAGTCGACCTGGACGGTGCCGAGCTGCCACTCCCGGCCGATGACGTCCTTGACAATAAAGTCGATCTTGGGGCCATAGAACGCAGCCTCGCCCGGCTCTTTGGACACCGGCGTGCCAAGCTGGGCCGCGGCGTCGAGGCACGCCTTCTCCGCGCGATCCCAGTTCTCGCTCGTGCCGACATACTTGTCCGAGTCGGGGCCTCGCAACCCGACACGCACGCGAAAATCGTTGAGGCCAAGCGTGCCGAAGGCGAACTTCACGAGGCTCAAACACCCCTTCAACTCGTCGGCGATCTGATCCTCGCGGCAGAACAGGTGCGCGTCGTCCACCGTGAAGCACCGCACGCGGATCATCCCGTTCAGTTCACCGGACTGCTCCCAACGGTACACCGTCCCGAACTCGCTCAGCCGCACCGGCAGGTCGCGGTACGAGTGAGGCTGCGAGTCGAAGATCTTGATGTGGTGCGGGCAGTTCATCGGCTTGAGCAGGTAGCCCTTGACGCTGCCCGTGGCCACCATGTTGGCAAGCTCGGCGCACGAGCACCCCTCGTCCGCGATGCCCTGCAGGAAATCGCGCTCCATGATCGGCGCGTACTGGCTCTGGGCGTAGTACGGGAAGTGGCCGCTGGTCTTGTAGAGTTCCAGCTTGCCGATGTGCGGCGTAAAGACATCCATGTACCCCTGCTTGCGCAGCTCCTCGCCGATGAAGTCCTGCAGCTCCTTGCGGATGACCGAGCCGGCGGGGGTCCACAGGACCAACCCCTGGCCGACGGCCTCGTCGATGTGAAAGAGCCTGAGCTTTTTGCCCAGCACACGATGGTCGCGGGCCTTTGATTCCTCCAGCAGCGCCAGGTGCGCTTCGAGTTGTTTGGGCTTGAAGAACGCCGTGCCGTAGACGCGCGTGAGCCGATCCGATGTCTCGTCGCCGTGCCAGTACGAACTCGCAAGCGACATGATCTTGAACGCGCCGATCCGCCCGGTGCTGGGCAGGTGAGGCCCGCGACACAGATCCTCCCAGTCCGTGCCCGGTTCACCCGTCGCGTAAAAGGACAGCAAGGTAGGACGGCTCTCCGAGCTGTCAGTCCCCTCCATGGTGGGATAGCTCTCCGAGCTGTCCTCTTCCCTGGCTTCGATTGCACGCTTAGCGTTATCAACCTTGTACTTGCTCCCCTCGCCGTTGAGCTTGGCCAGTCCTTCCTCAGCGGACATGTCGTAGCGCGTGAAGGGGCGGTCCTCGCCGACGATCGCAGCCATCTCCTTCTCGATCGCGTCGAAGTCGCCCTCCTTCAGCGGCCGATCGTCCGGGAACGCGATGTCGTAGTAGAACCCGTTGTCCACCGGCGGGCCGTAGACAAGCTGCGCCCCGGGCACGATCCGCTGGATGGCCTCGGCCATGACGTGCGCGCACGAGTGCCGCAGCAGGAGCAATGCATGCGGGTCGACGGCGCCGGCGCGTGTTTTTTCGGTGACGATT
>JADFOF010000313.1 GCA_022563015.1 Planctomycetota bacterium | reverse complement strand
TGTTGCGGATGGTCAGCGTCTCGCCCTCGATGTGCGTGACGATCACGTTCGAAGAGGTGTTCTCGCTGAACAGGTCGCCATCGTCGGCGGGGTCGCCGGTGAAGGGCCGGTGGGCGCCGGTGGCCAGCCCCAGGCCGTTGGGATTGGGTCCCCAATAGATCGAATCGCCCACGCTGGGCGTGATCTGGGCGTCGGGCTTGATCTGAACCGTGCAGGTGTCGCCGCGCCCGGACAGGTCCGTCCGCCTCGGGTCGGGGAAATCGACCTCCATGACCTGCGAGACGGGGGTGTTCACAAAGGCGTGCCGCCCCAGCAGGTGGTTGCTCAACAGCCCGAACAGGAACACGCCCGAGCAGACCACGATCGTCATTATCTGGCCCAGGCGCGTGGACACAGCGGTGGCGATGGCGCACAAGACCAGGATGGCCAGCGTGAGCGAGTAGGCGGCGACGGTGATCTGAGGCTTGAAGGTCTCGTAGATCCGCCGGTGCGGATACCCCTCGAACCCCTGCTGTGGGAACCGGTCGATGTACTTGTCCTGCGCCCACCAGATTTCGTTTCGGAGGTACTCGTTGTGGTACAGAGGCTGCAGATTCCAGTCTTTTCCTATGAAAACCACCAACCCGTAGGCGACGATCATCGCCGGGAGCATGGCCAGCAGGGCGGTCTGGGCGAACGACCACCCGTACCAGTAGTTCGCCGTCGCCGCCAGCAATAGTGAGAGCGTGACAGCCGAGAAGGTGAACACGAGAACCGGCCCGTCCAGCTTGTCCGCAGCCGTGCTCATCACTCCGTGCCGGATCCCCATGAGCAGGAACAGGAGCATGGTGAGGACAGCGACGAGGACCGCCCCGGAGACGCCCACGTATTTCCCCAGGACAACCGCGGTCCTCGAGATCGGCTTGGAGACAATCGTCAGGATCGTCTTGTTCTCGATCTCGCGGGCGATGGCTGAGGTCGCCAGGAACGCCGCCAGCAGCATCCCGCACACGAAAACCGTCGATAACCCGATGTCCAGCAAGAGCTTATTGTCGCCCGAGACTTCCGCGCCAGTGGTCGAGCCCATCGAAAAACCGGCCTGCCACGTGTTCAGGTACTGCATGAACCCGCAGAGCGCGACCAGGACGAAGGTGACCGGCTGCCGAAGGCACTCGATGAGCGTGACGCGGGCGATGGTCAGGATCTGAGTGGGCATTTCAACGGTCCGGTGCGGTAGGGCAGGAAAATTGTGCCGCCCGCGGCGAACAGGGATCCGGCGAGATCGTAGTTCCGGGTATGTCCGGGGGCAGTGCGCGCCTCCCCCGGTCGTCTCGCTCGGGCTGGGTACGCCCGGGGGCGGTTGCTGGTTCGCAGGTTCGGACGCTGACACCCGGTTGTGTCGGCCGGGCGTGCAGCCGGTCGGCGAGGCTGATCGGCCCGTTCGAGTGTCAGTCCTCACACCGGGGGCTCGACCGAGAGTCGCTCGAGGCTCGGATGAGCCGACGCGTCCCGCCCGGTTCTCACAGAGGATGCCCATGAAGGCGGATTACCTGACCTTTCGGCGTGCGACCAGCACCAGCGTCCTCGGGCTGGTCATTCAGCTCATCCTCGGGCTGATTCTCCTCATCTACGCGGTCAGGGCCCACGACCATGCCGCGATGAGCGGTTCGTTCGTCGTGCTCTTGGGCGTGGCGTCGTGGGCGATCCTGGCGGTCTGGTTCGATCAGTACCGGCGCGAGCGTGTCGAGGCCATGGAGGCCGAGTCCTTCGCCGCTTCAGACGCCGCCGCGTCCTCGGTCTTTGAAGAGGGCGTGGGCGAGCTGCGTCTGGCGGCCAAACGGCTCGCGACCTTCAACCGCTTCATCGTGCCCGTGATGAGCGTCCTGATCGCCTGTGCCCTGATCGCCATCGGGTACTGGCGCCTGGGCGAGGGGTACAAACTAGTCGACCCGGACCAGTTCAGTGCGTCGGCGTACCCGCTGCTCGCCATGGTGCTCGGGTTGACCCTGGCGTTTGTCGGGTTCGTCCTCGGCCGCTTCGTCTCGGGCATGTCGACGCAGAAGGCGTGGAGGCCGCTGAGCGCAGGCGCAGGCTACGCGGTGGCGGCGGCCTTGATCGGCGCGTCCATCGCTGTGGGCCACTTCGTCAACTACATGGGCTCGGACTCGATGCTGCGCTGGCTGAACGCTCTGATCCCGGCCGCGACCATCGCCCTGGGCGTCGAGTCGCTGGTCGTCTTTATCTGGGACCTGTACCGCCCGCGCAGAGCGGGCGAGCTCCCGCGCGCCGCGTTCGATTCTCGCGTGCTCGGGGCGGTCGCGGCACCGGACCTGGTCGCACAGTCAGTCGCCGAGGCGATCGACTACTGGTTCGGGTCCGCCCGCGCGTCCAGCTGGATCTCCGAGCTGCTCCAACGCTGGGTGTATTGGCTGGTGCTCACCGGGCTCCTGACGATGTGGCTGCTCTCGGGGCTGGTCGTGATCCAGTCCAACGAGCGCGCGATGATCCTGCGTTTCGGCCGGATCGTGAACGCCGACGCCGGACCCGGGCTGCACCTCAAGGCGCCCTGGCCGATCGGCTCGGTCGTCCGCCACGACGCGACCAGCGTGCGCGTGCTGCACGCGGGCGCGCCCGCGCCGCCACCGGAGGCCACGACCGTCCTGTGGAGCGGCGACCACCACCCGGGCGTGGAGATGCCCAACTTCCACCTGCTGGTTCAGCCGTCGCCCATCTTCACCGACCTGGAGGCTTCGGCACGCCCGGCGGAGTCGTCGGATCTGTCGATCCTCGTGGCCGAGGTCCCGATCCGGTACACCGTGGGTGATCTGAGACAGTTCGTGGAGCTGGCCGAGTCGGGCACATACGACCAGACGGGTCGGCTGGTCGAGCCGGGACAGCTGGAGATAATGCTGGATCAGTTGGCGCGGCGCGAGGTGCTGCTGCAGTTCTCGTCGATGAACGTGGACGAGGTGCTGGACACGAAGCGCAGCCAACTGTCGCAGATCATGAGCCGTCGGATCGCCGATGCGTTCCGCTTTGAGCCGTTGGGGGAAACGGCCGCGCCCAACGCGATAGACGTCGGGTTCGTCGGCGTGATCGGGATCCACCCGCCTGATATCAACGTCTCCACTGGGTTCGAGCGCGTGGTCGAGGCGCAGCAGAGGTACATCGCGCTGCTGGAGGACGCGGCCGCCGAGGCCGAGGCGGAGCTGATCAAGATCGCCGGCGACGCCCCGACCGCACGCCGGATCGTCGAGGAGCTCGATCGCCTGGACGCCATGAGCGAGACCGAGAGCGAGGCGGCCGTCGCGCAGCGCGTCAGGATCGACGGTCTGGTGGACCGCGCCGGGGGGGCGGCGGCGGCGATCATCCACGAGGCCTCCGCCCAGCGATGGGCCCTGCACATGGGCGCTCGGGCCCGGGCGCTGC
>JADFOF010000312.1 GCA_022563015.1 Planctomycetota bacterium | reverse complement strand
GCGAGCACGTCGTCATCAAGGAAGGCCCGTTCCAGGGCTACGAGGGCAGCGTGGACGAGCTGCTGCCCGAGAAGGGGCTGGTCCGCGTGCTGGTCACGATCTTCGGCCGACAGGCGCCCATCGAACTCGAGGAGTGGCAGATCGTCCGGGCCGAGGACGCCTGACTTGGATTCCCAAGCTCGAAGAGACTACGAACCGCGACCGGGAGGGAGCGGTGGCGAGCGCTGCCTGCGACGACCCAGGCACGCGAGCCCCAGGACCGGAATCGCGAACACCGCCGGCGCGGGGATCACTCGAACGCGATCGACGTAGAAGGGCCCCGCCGCGCCGGGAGACCACTCGCTGAAGCCGAAAGCAACGCCCTCCGCGGGTGTGGTGGGGCCGCTCGCGACGCTCCCGAAGAGGAGCCCGTTGAAAAAGAACTCAAACTGGGTCCCGGTTCTGGTGATTGTGAACTGATGCACGCCGGGGGACGGCAAGGGAAGGACGCCGGCGACCTGCCCATCTACCTCCGCCACAAGCACGACCCCGTCTGAGTACGAGATGCTGGCAGAGGGACCGAGCACGGTGACCAAGAGCGACTCGCCCCTTTCCCACCCCATCCACGCGTCGACGCGGAAATCCGCCTGCGGCGCGTAGGCCGCTGAGATCGCCGCGAAGCCGTATGGCGGGACCGAGTAGAACAGCCCCGTGACAGTCAGCATGCTGTTGCTGACGTTGTGCTCCCAGTGCGAGGGCGGGGGCTGGAGCCAGTGCGGCAGGAGGGCGTTGCCCTCGAAGTCGTCGAAGAACACCGTCTGCCCCGAAGCCGCCATGGGCCAGAGAACCGCGAGCAACCAAAGAACAACTTTCATGGCCGAACTCCTTATGACGCCCCGCGTCGCTCCCCGCCCCATGCGGGCTCACCAATCCGCCTCCTCCACCCAAATTGTATCACAAGACCAGTGGATTTACCGGAGAATCCGAGACCCTGTCAGAGCCGAGCAGATGTCCGTCAATGGGCAGCGCCCGCCGGCAAGCCCACTCAGGGACGAGGCGAGCCCGGAAGGGAGCGTGTGTTCAACTACAGGTCAACGCGGTGAGCACGTCCTGAGCACTCCCTCGTTTTGAACCCTGAGCACTCCCTGCCGGTCGTGCGTTGTCACTTTCGCGGGGCGATGCCGAGGACCTGCACGCGGTGGCGTCCCTGGCCGGGATCGACCAGTTGGTACGACGCGCTGCGCAGGTCGCGTCCGAGGAACGCCTGATCGAGGTGGTAGATCGGCCATCGCCTGGGCCAACTGCCCATCGGGCCCACACCCCCGCCCGTGCCCGCGTCCGACCAGGCGTTGCGCATGGGGCCGGTCAGCAGGCGAAGCGACCACGAGCCGCGCGGGATGTTGAAGTCGCCCACGATCACGTCGGGCTCTGGGAACCCGGCGGCGACCATCTCCTGCGTGATGCTCCCGCCGGTGCGGACGGACATCGGCCCCGTCCACGCGTGGATCGCCTCCGCTGCCAGCAGCGTCATCGCCACGCGGGAGATCGCGATGTCCGAGGGCAGATCGATGATCCAGACCACGATCGGTCGGCCGAGGCGTGCGGTCGTGTCGATTTCGAAGAATCCGGCCCACCCCTGGTCGCGCCACGCGGAGTCCCGGCTGCCGTCCATTCGCCCGCGCATGCCCAGGCTCACCGAGCCCCATCGCATGATCTCGTCGCGCGAGACGACCATGGCTCGTCCGAACCGGGCGGTCGAGGCGTCGGGGCCCAGCGTCCGCACGACGCCCGGCCAGGAGACGCCCGGCGGGGGGTTGGACAGAATCAGGACATCGGCCCGATGCGCGTCGATCATCGCCGACAGGTCGGGCGCCCGTGCGTTGGAGGCGTTCCAGGCGATGAGGGTGAGCGCAGGCTCGGGCCGACCGACGACCATTGCCGCCGCCCACGCCCAGCCTCGCCACTCCCACAGGATCATCCACAGCAGCACGGCTATCCAGACCAGCGGCGCAGGGCGGAGGCGTCGTGTGGCGCTGCCACGGGTCGCCCGTCGAATCACGCCCGCCAGGGCGAAAAGCGTCCCGGCGAGGACGACGGCTGCGAGCGTGGGGATCCAGAAAAGCCACTGCGACCACGCCCATCGATCGCTGAGCAGGCGTCCGGCGGCCCAGCACGCCAGGAGGATCCAGCCCGGGGCGGCGACGGCTGCGAACGCGGCGCGCGCAGGCAGTGACGGAGCGTTGGCGATTGCACCGGAGCGTGACACATGGGCCTCGTGCGATCGTACGGCCGGGGTGTCGGGCCGGTTGACCGCCCCACGGTCGGCGGTATCATCGTTGCTCGTTCGGTGGCCGCTCGTTCTCCACGAGTGGGCGGTTTTTCCCGTCGATTCAGCGAACCGCCGCTGTAGCTCAGTGGTAGAGCGCACCCTTGGTAAGGGTGAGGTCACGGGTTCAAATCCCATCAGCGGCTGTGGAGCGGGGTCCGTGAGTGCCCGCAGGAGAGGCCCGCCCGTGGTGGGCGGCGTACAATGCCGGTGAGATGTCGAGCACGGGTCCGGCGCGTCGCCGGATCGGTCGCGGACCCGCGGTAACGCGCGGGCCGTGGTGTTTTCTGCGGGTCGGCCCACACCGGGCCGGGTCCTAAAAGTGGAGGTAGGCCCCCATGGCCAAGGCCGTCTTCGAAAGAACAAAGCCGCACGTCAACGTCGGCACCATCGGTCACATCGACCACGGCAAGAGCACGCTCACCGCGGCGATGTCGGCGCGCAGTGCGGTCCGTTTCGGCGGTGAAATCAAGTCCTACGCGGACATCACCAAGGGTGGCACGGTGCGCGACGCGTCCAAGACCGTCACCATCCACTCGTCGCACACCGAGTACGAGACGGAAAAACGCCACTATGCCCACGTCGACTGTCCGGGCCACGCCGACTTCGTCAAGAACATGATCACCGGCGCCGCCCAGATGGACGGCGCGATCCTGGTGGTCGGGGCCGACGACGGCCCGATGCCGCAGACCCGCGAGCACGTGCTGCTCGCCCGTCAGGTCGGCGTGCCGTTCATCGTCGTCTTCCTCAACAAGATCGACCTCGTGGACGATCCCGAGCTGCTCGACCTGGTCGAGCTCGAGGTCCGCGAGCTGCTCAGCAAGTACGAGTTTCCCGGTGATGACACGCCCGTCATCCGCGGCTGCGCCAGCGTCGCCATGGGCGATCCCAAGGATGACGAGAAGACCAAGTGCATCGACGAGCTGTTCGAGGCCATCGACAGCTACATCCCCCAGCCCGACCGCGAGGAGGACAAGCCGTTCCTCATGGCGGTCGAGGACGTGTTCTCGATCAAGGGCCGGGGCACGGTGGCCACCGGGCGTATCGAGCGCGGCGTGTGCAAGATCAACGAGCAGGTCGAGATCGTCGGGCTCACCGAGGCGCCGCACAAGACC
>JADFOF010000311.1 GCA_022563015.1 Planctomycetota bacterium | reverse complement strand
ATGCCAACTGGCTGCACAACGGCAAGGTCAACGAGAAATGGGCGTTCGAGAAAGGCGCTTACGACACATCAACGTTCTTCGACAATCCCAACGGCAGCTTCAACGACCAGATCACACACAATCCGGAGGCCAGGTTCTGGATCCCCTCGATGAGCGAACTCATCAAGGCGAATCACTACGACCCAGACCGGTATGGCCCCGGCGAGGAAGGGTACTGGAGGTACAACAGCACCAGCAACATCAGACTCATCGGCGGCCCGCCCGGCTCGCCGGGGGCACAAACCGACAATGGCTCTTGGGGCGATCCGTTCCAGCACTACCCGTTCGACGCGTACCCCGACACGGTCAGCCCATGGGGCTTGCTCGGCGCATCGGGCGGAACGAGACAATGGACGGAAGGTGTTGAGGACTTTGGGTTCGGTCCGGTGAATCGGCGTGTGCGGGGAACGAGACGACATTTCTCCTTAGGCCACGATAATCTTGACCGACTCGCGTTTAGAAAGCCAGATAGCTTTGGATCTCTCGGACTTCGACTTGCATCTGCGGTGCCCAGCCCGGCGACGTTCGCCGTGTATGGAGCCGCTTCACTGTTTCTCGTTTCACGAAGGAGACGAAAATGAAGTATCGTTCTAGTTTCGTAGCGCTCGCACTTCTGTCTGGGAGCGCGGCAAATTGCGTGGGACAGGTCTAGCCACGGCGGGCGAAGCGCGGAGAGAGTGACCAAGGTGGAATTGAACTGATGACGCACCCGAGGGGGTGGGCGCTATCCACGCTCCCTTCCGGTCGCGGCTCGTAGGGTCGGTGGTTATGCGATGCGGTTGGGGGGTTCTTTGTCGGCGAGGATTGCGGCGGCGTTCTGGGCGACCATGCGGGTCATCATCTCGCGATAGCGACGGGCGCCGCTGCCGATGTGCGGGAGGAGCACGGTGTTGTCCAGGGCGATGAGATCCGGGTGGATGGTGGGCTCGTTTTCGTAGACATCGAGGCCTGCGCCGAGAAGTCGGCCTTCATTGAGTGCGGCGGCCAGCGCCGCTTCGTCCACGACCGGGCCTCGGGCGGTGTTGATCAGGATGGCGGTGGGCTTCATCAGCGCCAGGGCGCGAGCGTCGATGAGGTGGCGCGTCTCATCGGAGAGGGGCGTGTGGATCGAGACCACGTCGGCGCGTGCGAGGCCTTCCTCGAGCGAGACGTGCTCGGCGGCAAGGGGCGCGAGGTCGAACTCCCAGTGTGGTGTTCGCGCGACGTAGAGGACGTGCATGCCCCAGCCGATGGAGCGCATGGCGGTGGCGAAACCGATGCGGCCTGCGCCGACGATGAGGAGCGTGCGGCCGGTGAGGTCGGCCCCGAGCAGTTCGTCCATGGCGAGCGGGCCTCGGGCGGGGTAGGCCTCGCTGCGTGCATAGCGGTCGGCCTCGACGAGGCGACGGGCCACGGCGAGGATCAGGGCCCAGGCGATGTCGGCTGTGCCCTCGGTCACCGCGTCGGGGGTGTTGGTGACGATGACGCCCCGGCGGCGGCAGGCCTCTATGTCGATGTTGTCGTAGCCGACGGCGAAGTTGCAGATGCCGCGGAGGCGGTCGCCGGCCGAGTCGAGGAACTGGTCGTCCACGCGATCGGTGAACATCGGGACGACGATGTGGGCGCCGGAAATGAACCTGAGGGTCTGCGATCTTGAGGGCAGGTCCGGGCCTGCGATGCGGACCTGGACGCCGGGGATATCCAGGTGCCCGGGGATGCGGCGCGTGACGGCTACGATCGGGGTTGTGCTCTGGCCGCCCATCGCGGTACGGTAGCGACCCGGCGCGGGGCCCGGGGGCCGACGCCATGTCCAAGTTCATGACCTGGAACATCATGCACGGCGGGGGCGCGAAGCGGCTGCCGGCGATCATTCTGGATCTCATCGAGCACGACGCGGACGTGATCGTGCTGACGGAGTACCGGACCACCACCGGGGGTCAGCTGCGGGGGATCCTCGCGGACCACGGGTGGGAGCACCAGGCGTGCGGGGACCCCGGGCCGCGGCGCAACGGGGTTCTGATCGCGTCGCGTACGCCGGTGCGGGTGTGCGGGGCGACCGACCGGCTGCTGCTGGAGGTTGAACTGCCCGAGCTGGAGCTGAGGCTGGTCGGGCTGCACATCCCTTGCGGGTCGGGTTCGACGGCTCGTAACTGCTTGTGGAAGGGGGTTTTGCGTGCGGCACGGGCGTGTGCGGACGGGGATTGCGTGCTGCTGGGGGACTTCAACACGGGGCGACACCGGCTGGACGAGACGGGTGCGACGTTCCGTCAGACGGCGAACCTGGGGCGGCTGAGTGCGCTGGGGTACGTGGACGCGTGGCGGGCTGTCAATCCCGATAAAAGGGACGCGTCGTGGGTGAGCCGGGGGGGAAACGGGTTCAGAATCGACCACGCGTTCGTGTCGCGGCCGTTGGCGGGGCGGATCCGGGGCGCGTGGTACTCGCACCGGGGGCGTCGGGCGGGGCTTTCCGACCATGCCTCACTCGTGTTTTCGCTGGCGGATCGCGAGGCGTGCGAGGCGTGCAGCGGCGCGGCGGGTGGTGCTGAAACTGCTTTTTTGGAGGGTTTTGGGAGGGAGACACAAAAAACACTGTTTTTTTCGGCCGATTCAGACCGATAGGGCTTGCACTTCGCGTGAAAGTTGGATACAACGCGATTGGCCACGTTCGGATGCGTGGCGAGAGTACAACGTTTTCGGAGCTCACACCATGGCTGCAAGAACCACCCGCAAGAAGGCTGCACGACGGAAGACGACCCGAAAGGCCTCGACAAGGAAGCCGACGCGAAAGAAAGCTGCGAAGAAAGCCGCTGCCCCGGCGATCAGGATCACGGCGTCGGACGGCCCACGCACGAAGTCCCAGTTCATCTCGACGGTTGCCGAGGCCACGGAGTTGAGCAAGAAGGAGGTCGTGTCGGTGTTTGATGCGACGTCTGCGATTGTCAAGGCGGATCTTGGCAAGCGCGGCCCGGGCGTGGTGAACATCGCCGGGATGATGAAGATCCTCGTGCAGCGCAAGCCGGCGACCAAGGCGCGCAAGGGCATCAACCCGTTCACGGGCGAGGAGACGATGTTCAAGGCCAAGCCCGCACGCAACGTCGTGAAGATCCGGGCCATGAAGGCGATCAAGGAACTGGTCTGAGCGCCTCGGGGCGAGCACCTGACAGGACGAATCGCACACCCATCACCCCGGCTCCCCGGTGGCGCCGGGGTGGTTCTTTGCCCGTCCGGGCTTTGTTTCGTGGATTCCGAGCACGTTCGGGGCGGCGGGTGGCGCCGGCGGTCTGCGGCCGAGGACCAGGACGGCTTCGATGACGATCCAGAGCTCGAGGGCGAGCATGAGGACCGCGATGGCGAGCAGGTGCAGGCGGGTGTAGCTTGGAGGGTCGGCCAGCAGGTCCGAGCCGAACCAGCGCGC
>JADFOF010000310.1 GCA_022563015.1 Planctomycetota bacterium | reverse complement strand
GGAGAACGCAGATACCGGGGCGCAACCAGCCAATGGGAGCTTAGGCGTCGTGAAGCGCGGCGAGACCGTCCCCAAATTCGAGAATGTGGCGTTCGCGTTGGGACCCGGCGAGCTGTCCGAAGTCACCGAAACACGTTTCGGATTTCACATTGTGTATCGACCGCGTCTCGACGAAGTGCGGGATCGCTTCGCCGAGGCGACCGAGCGCGAACTGGCGGCTCGGTTCGATTCCGTCTACGGCGAGGGCTTGCTCGATGCCGGAGGCGTCGAGGTCCGGCCCAGAGCACCGGCGATCATCGAAGAGGCCATGGATCATCCGCTCAGGTCGCTCGGATCGTCCCGGGCCCTGGCTACGTTCAGCAAGGGGCGGTTCACCGTCGGGCAGTTTCTCCGGTGGTTACAATACCTGTCCAGCGAAGTCCAGCAACAAGTGCTCGATGCCCCCGATGACCAGGTCATCCACTTCGTCCGTCGGCTCGTGCTACAAGAGCTGTTGTGGCAGCAAGTCGACAGTGCCGGCCTCCAGCTGAGCGATAGTGTGTACGATCTGGTGGAGGCACAGCACCTCCAGAACGTGACCGCCGTGTGGGAAGCGGCGGGCATCGCCCCCGATTCGCTGGCGCCGGTGGCATCCACGGTGTCGGAGCGCGAACTGATCGGTGTGTTCCGGGTAGATCAATACCTGAGGGCGTTTGCCGCGGGGGAGGTGCCGCTGCGTCTTGTACAGCCTTTCCTCGCGGCTCAACTGTGGGATGACGTCGACTGGGAGATCGTCCCGGCCGGCATCGAACGGGTGGTGGAGCGGGCCAGTCGATTGCGTGCGGCTGTGCGGCAGGAGCCGACGACTGTTATACAACCGGAGCTAAACATACGGTGAGTTCGATTTCCCTTCGTCGCCTCCTTCAGCTAGCCATGCCGGCGGTGTCGATTACGCTGAGCGGGCCGCCAGCGCGGGCGCAGGAACCGGAGTGGACTCGCGTGGACCGGGTCGTCGCCATCGTCGGCCGGACGTCGATCGCCGAATCGCGCGTGGAAGAACGCGTGCAGTTGCTCCGGCGGCAGAACCCGGATCTGCCCCTCGATTCTGCTGAACTCGATGAGACGAGGCGCACGATTCTCGACAGCCTCATAGTCGAGGAGCTGATCATGCAGGCCGCCGACAGAGATACCACCGTGCAGATCAGCGAGGAAGACGTGCAGGCTCGAGCCGACGAGCAATTGCGTGAGATTCGCGACGGATTCATTTCGGAGCGCGATTTCCAGAGCACGATTCGGGAAACGGGATTTGCCACCGTGGACGAGTATCGGCTGTGGCTGTCACGTGGCATCCGGCGGCAGCTGACGCAGCAGGCCTTGTTCCAGCTGATGCGTCAAAAGGGCGAAATTCGCCCCCTTCAGCCCACGGAAGCCGAACTACGCGAGCTGTTTGACGAGGCCGTGGAGCGGCAGCGGCAAAGCCAGCCGCGCCCGCCGACCGCGTCTTTCCGTCAGATCGTCGTGAAGGCCATGGCGGATCAGGAAGCCCGGACGGCTGCATTTGCTCGGGCGGAGTCGGTGTTGGTGCGCGCCCGGGCGGGAGAGGAATTCGCGGCGCTGGCGGCCGAGTTTTCCGAAGATCCTGGATCGGCTCAGCGAGGTGGCGACGTGGGGTGGTTCAGACGTGGCAGCGGCTATGCCAAGGCGTTCGAACGTGTCGCCTTTGCCATGAGACCTGGCCAGATATCGAACGTCGTCCCCACTTCTTTTGGTTTTCACATCATCCAAGTGCGGCGAACCGAGCCGGCAGAAGTGTTGGCAAGGCACATTCTCATTGTCCCGAAGATTACGGAAGCGAACAGGATGGAGGCGCGCGCCCGGGCCGACTCCGCGGCGCAGGCGCTGCGCGATGGCGCGGCGCTGGATTCGCTGTTGCGGCGCTACCACGACAACGAGACCCCCGAGCAGAGTTTTGCCGACCGCGTGATCATCTCCGACCTGCCAGCAGCGTACCAGTCAGCCATCGAGAGTGCCGAGCCGGGGGACGTGCTTGGTCCGTTCACGCTCGAACGCCCGGCCGGTGACAAGTATGCGGTGATCCTGTTCCAGGAACGGTTGGCAGAGGGCGAGTACACCTTTGAGGAACTGCGCGACCGGCTGCGGGACCGTCTGGCTGAGGACAACGGCATCGCGCGATACATCGAGAGCCTTCGGCGCGCTACCCATATCGAGATCCGCTACTGAGAACATGTCATTGCGTATCGCCATAACGGTCGGTGATCCGCGCGGGATCGGTCCCGAGATCGTGGAGAAAGTTCTGCAAGATCCGCCTCCCGGGGCGGATTTTGTTGTTTTGGGTCCCGACGACATTGTCGCGCGCTACCAGGTACCGGGAATCGGGGTGGGGAAGATGGTCAGCGGCGGTGGGCAGTTGCAGTCGGCGGGTGAGCTCACCGGCCGCGCCGTGGAGCAAGCGGCCCGCATGGCCATGGATGGCGAAATCCAGGCGATGGTGACGGGGCCAGCCGAGAAGCGAGCACTTCATGCGGCCGGCTTTGAATATCCCGGGCACACTGAGTGGTTGGCGGCCCTGGCGGGCGGTGTCGACGTAGCCATGATGCTCGCGGCAGAGGGTCTTCGTGTCGTGTTGGTGACCACGCACATACCCCTCAGCCAAGTGCTACAGGACCTCACGGTCGAACGGATCGTGCGTGTCGGACGCATAACCCGCCAGGCGCTCGGCGACTGGTTCGGCATTCCCGACGCGCGCCTGGCGGTTTGCGCTGTCAATCCGCATGCTGGCGAGGGCGGTTTGTTCGGTGACGAGGATGACACCGTGCTGGCCCCCGCCGCGGCGCAACTGGACGCGGCGGGTCCGCTTCCTGCGGATACGGTTTTTCTCAAGGCGTCACGCGGTGAGTTCCACGCAGTGCTTGCGCCCTACCATGATGTAGGGATGACGGCGATCAAGATGGTATCGTTCGGAAAGGGGGTGAACGTGACGTTGGGTTTGCCGTTCGTCAGGACGTCTCCCGATCACGGTACGGCCTTCGACATCGCGGGTCGGGGGATAGCCGATCCGGCATCCATGAGGAAGGCGGTCGAACTGGCGATCGAGTTGGCGGCGCGGGGAACTCATGCTACCGCCCCGGGCGACTAGGCTTGCTCGCTTCTTCCTCTTTCCTTCGCAGTTGGTGCTCCCGGCCAGATCCGCAGCGTACCGACTCTTCTTTCCTCCATCGCGATCACTTCGAGCGTTGCATCTTTCAACGGCACGCGATCCCCGAGTTTCGGCAACCGGCCCAGCGCGCCGAACACGAACCCCCCGACGGTCGTGTAGTGGTCGCTCTTGATGGCAAATCCGAAGCGATCGTTTGCCTCGTCGATCTCCATGTGTCCCGGGAGTGTGGTGGCGTTCTTGTCGGGCTCGATCGCGGCGTCGGCTTCGTCGTATTCG
>JADFOF010000309.1 GCA_022563015.1 Planctomycetota bacterium | reverse complement strand
CTTGTCCTTGAGCCACGTGGTGAGTCTATCGGCCCACCGGCCGTCAAGCGCCACACCCCGCACGCCCGCTCCCGGCGCACGATACGAACACGGGCCGCAGAATCCAGAGCGCCATGCGGTTCTGTACGCTCCCGGTCATGTTCCGCTGCTCATTCTTCGCGAACACACGCACCGGCTGGCCACGAAACACGCACCGCGGCTCGATCATCGGAGTGTGGCCCACCATCGATCGCAACGCCTTCAGCGACTCCGTCGCTGCTCGATCCTTCGTCGCGGCGGGCTTTCCGTTCATACCTGTCCTCCAGTCACACTCTTCGCGACCCGTCCTCGCTCTTGTGATACACCCTCCAGTCGAAGGTTTCGATCAGCGCGTCCACGATCTCGTGCGTGGGCACCGGCACACCCACACGACGTGCGTGCTTGATAATCTGTTGATTCAGCTGCCCGATCTCGCTCTGTCGTCCGGCCCGCACGTCCTCGACCATGCTGGGAATGTGATCGTAAGCCGACTCCATGGCCCGATGCGCCCGCACCAGGTACGACTCGTCCAGCGCCATCCCCTCCGTCCGCGCCACCGCCGCGCCCTCCTCCAGAAGCCGATCCACGATCGATCGTGCCGGTGAGCGGTACAGCTCGCCGACCGACGAGTTTACCAGCGCCGCCACCGGGTTCGCCGCTGCATTGATCACAGCTTTCTCCCACACGCGAAGCTCGATCTGCTCGTCGTATTGCGTGCCGAGCCCCGCCTCGGTCAGCACCGACGCGATCTGCCGCGACGCCTCCGCGTTGCCCGGCCCTGGGGCCCCGATCGCGTGCGGAGGGCTATTGAAGGTGATTTTCACGCTCCGTCGGTCAGCCTCCATCCGCGCCCCAAGCGACAGAACCATCCGCAGCACGCGTTGGTCGCCGAGCAGGTCCATCAAATACCGCCCCGGCTCGATCCCATTCTGATAACTCACCACGTACAGCCCGCTGGGCTGGTCGGCGATGTGTCCTAATAGCGGGCGCAGCTCCTTGGCGACCTCCGGGATCGCCGTGGTCTTCGTCGCCACGAACAGTGCGCTCACCCCGCCCACGCGTGCCAGGTCCGACACCCGCCGTACCACGATCGGCGCCGCCTCAGACTCGATCGCCCCGTGCGTCCGAACACCGTTGCGCAGGATCTCCGCGGCGCGGTTCCCGTCGCGGCAGACCATCACGACGGGCAGGCTGCCCCCCAAGAAAGATGCCAGGCTCGACCCCATCGCCCCCGCCCCGATCACGCCGATACGCCGCAGCTGCCAGTCTTTCGCTGTTTCGCTCATATCATGCGTCTCCGGACGGCTCGACACTGAGCCCAGGTCACCCTATCGTAAAAGAGGATAAGTTTATCCGTATTATGCCTCCGGGCAACCGCCTCCGCCCGGACGCGCTGAGATCCACAATGTCCACCACCCACAACGCCCGCGCACGCATCACACTCATCCCTGACCTGCCCATCTGCCAGACCGACCTCCCACTCGACTGGTACCAGGACGAGCTCAAGCCCTACGCCGAGCAGTACCTCGCCCTGCCCGACCGAACCCCCGGCACCGTCCTGCCGTGGCTTGACGGCTACGTCCAGCCCGCCCTGCAGCACTTCGGCCCGTCGCTGCTCCTGCTCGCTCATTTCTACATGGGTGGCGCCATCGTCAAGCTCGTCGAGCGCTACGGAGGGCTCGTCGCCGACAGCTACCAGCTCGCACTGCAGGCGAACGAGAACCCCGAGAAGACCGTCATCGTCCAGTCCGCCGTTCACTTCATGGCCGAGGCCGTCGCCATACTCGCGCACCACGACCAGAGCGTCTGGATCACCAATCCAAAGGCTGGCTGCACCATGGAAATGCTCGCCAAGGAGCACATGGTGCTCCCCGTCGCCGACCAGCTCATCGAGCGCTACGGCGACGATCTCGCCGTGGTCGCGTACATGAACACGTCCGGTCGCATCAAGGCCATCGCCGGCCGCTCCGGCGGTGCTGCCTGCACCAGCGCCAACGCCCACCACGTCCTCGCAAACGTCCTCGCACGCAAACGCCGCGTCTTGTTCGTCCCCGACCAGCACCTCGGCCGAAACGCCGCCGCGAAACTCCAGCTCCCCCCGGACGAGTTGTACCTGCTCCCCGACCCGGGCTCGGGCTCCATCGTTATTGACGACTCTCTCCCCGGTTCACTCGACGCCCTCGATCATGCCCGGATCATCCTCTGGAACTCCAGCTGCAGCGTTCACACACTCTTCACGGCCGAGATGGTCCAGCGACATAGAAACCACGGACGGATCGTCCTCGTCCACCCCGAGTGTCGCCGCCCGACCGTCGAATCAGCCGACGGCTCGGGGAGCACACGCTATCTCTGGGACACCGTCATGGCCGCCGCGCCCGGAGAATCGTTCGCCATCGGCACCGAGGGCAATTTCGTCCGCAACCTCGCTGAACAGGCCCGGGCCCGAGGCATCGCGGTCAGGCACTTGGCAGCCCTGCCCGGCCTCGCCTTCGCAGGGTGCGGTTGCGCCGCCATGAGCCGAAACGACCCCCCGCACCTGGCCGGAATCCTCGATCTGCTCCGCCGGGGCACCCCGCCGGATATCAACCTCGTCCAGCCCGGTGATACGGTCGACGAGACCACGATGCTCCGAGACCGGCTCGATCCGGACGATCAGGCCGATCTCGTCCGCGACGCCAGGACCGCCCTGGAGCGCATGATCGCCATCACAAACGACGCCGGCCCTGGTTGAAAGAACATCATCCGCCCCCGAGCCCACGCTGCGACGAAATCAACCCCGCAGCCGCCAATTGCTGCAGCACCTTGATCAGGTACGGCACCGACGCACGCCCGGCGCCGAGGGCCCGTTCACATTCGCGTGAAGACGGTCCCGGTCAGGGCTGGGCCTGCACAGAGGCGGTCGGTCCGGACGGCCCGTTATCGGATCCCATGCGGCGCAGCACGATCTGTCGCCACTTGCACACGCCAAGGAACGAAATCTCCGCGGCGGCCCACAGCGCGACCCAGACCTCGCCGCCCGAGCCGAACCCGTAGCTGTGCAGCCCCGCCGCCATCACGTAGTTCACGCCGTAGAACGTCCACACGATCGACATGAACCCGACGATGGCGGCGACGGCGAGTCCGAAGTCTCTCAGCCACCCGATGTGCCGGGCGTGGAGCATGGTGAAATACACGATGATGCTGATCAGGGCCCAGGTCTCCTTCGGATCCCAGCCCCAGAAGCGTCCCCACGAGTCCGCGGCCCAGACGCCGCCGAGAATCGTCCCCGCGGTCAGCATCAGCACGCCGATCTGGATCGAGCGGTAGGTCTGCACCAGCGTGGGATGGGCGAGCGCGCCGGCCCTGATCGGGGTTCGGCGCAGCAGGATCTCCCTGACCAGATACACGTGCCCGAGCACGGCGGCCAGGGCCAGCACGCCGTAGCTCCCCG
>JADFOF010000308.1 GCA_022563015.1 Planctomycetota bacterium | reverse complement strand
GTCGGCGCCCTCTTCATAGAGCTGGACATCTGAAGACATTTCGGCGTCTGCCATGGCGTGCCCTCCTGCTCGTTCGTGACCGTGGCGAATCGTATCAGCGATCGAGCCTCGCCGCCGCGTGCCGGGGCTTCGCCCCAGAGAGCTGGCCCAATGCACTATTTTCACCATCGGAACGCTGCTGATTCCGCCCTTCGCGTCAGGTCTACAGCGAGCTGCGCAGCCACGCTTTGGTCGAGGTAGGGGACGCGGATGCGGTGGTCAGCGGGCCCGGCGCCGGCCGTGTCCACCGCCAGGGTCGCCATGCGGTATCGCCGATCGAAGGGCGACTCGGCCAGATGGACCGCCTGGATCTTGTCGATCCGGGCGGCGCTGGTCTTTCGCGTGAACACGCCGCTCCTGAACAGCACGCACTCGTCGGTCATGGCGTAGGCGGTCATCGCGCACTGGCGGCGCGCCAGCCACACGCCGAGCACCGGCAGGACCAGGGCGGCGAGTCCCCAGGGTCGAAACAGCACGGCGACCACGACCGCCGGCAGGAGCCAGTTGCGCAGCGCCCGCCTGGTGGCGCGCCGGGGTGCCCCTGCTGACAGTCCGCGCCACGGCGCGTCGCGCATGTCCAGGCCGGGCTGAACGGTGTTCAGCACGCGCTGGACGTCGCGCGTGGGGAGGATGGGGACGAACCACTTTCGGCTGAAGGCATGCCGGCCGTCGTCGCCGGAGCCTCCCGCCGTCTCGATCCGAATGCTCGATCGGCCCATGAGCCGGGCCAGGGCTGACTGGTGGACGGAGACGAACTGGATCCTCCGTGCCGGGACGGTGGCGGTGTGCCGGGTGAGCAGGCCGAAGGAGATGCGAAACCCGTCGCCGACACGTTCGAGCCGGAAGCCGTGAAACTTCAGCACCGTCCAGGCGATCGACATCGCGATCAGCAACCCGAGTATGAGCAGGGACGCTCCGGCCACGGCCACCGCGACCGCGATTGGGCCTAGATTCCCCGCCTCTGCCAGCCCCCGGGCTGAATCGACCAAGCCGCGCAAGTGCAGCCGCTCCCACGGATTGAACTGATAGCTGATGCCGATCGCGGCCGCCACCAGCACGAGACCCCGGTTGGAGATCACCCCCAGGCGGACGAGTTCTCCCAGGCCAAGACGGACGATCTCCTGGCGCTCGACAGGTTCGCCGGTGCGAGCAAGCGAGCCGGCCGGTCCCCCGGCCGACCCAATCTCAGATTCACCCCGCGCGTGCTCCCTTCCCTGAAACACACGCTCGCGCATGGTCTCGACAGCGTGCATGGCGAGCACACGGAGCACCGCCTCGGGCTCGCTTCCGGATGCGGTCTGGAGTCGAACCTCGGCCACCCCCAACGCCCGGTGCGCCACGTTCTGCACGAGGTCGATGTTCTGGATGCGATCGAAGGGGATGTGCCGTTCTGTGCGCGAGAGCACGCCCTGGCGGATCACCAGCTCGTGGTCGTCAAAGCGGTACCTGAGGCTGAGGTAGCGCACGATCTGGGCAGCCATGAAGAGCGCGAGAATCGGCATCAGGTACAGCTCCCACGCCAAGTCCGAGGACGCGCCGACCACGAGCACCAGCAGCCCGGGCACGATGAACTGCCGCAGGCCGGAAACGAACTGGAACAGCAGCGAGGACGGGTGCAGACGGTGTGATCGCTGGGGAGGATCAGACACCGTCGGCCCTCCCGGGCTCGTGCGCGCCCGCGACGCGCGCGATCAGATGGTCGCGCGTCCTGTCCGCCTGCTGGCGCGACAGCCCGATGAGCTCGACGGTCGCGTGCTGTGTGCCGGCCGTGTGGATGATGAGCTTGGCGATGCCGTACTTTCGCATCAGCGGGCCCTGCTCGACGTCGGTGTGCTGGATGCGCGATCTGGGGACGCTGGTCACGCTGCGCCACCACACGCCGGTGCGGATCTCGATTGTGGTCTGGCTCAGCACATAACTCGCGCGGCGGTACCAGAGCGTGGGGTAGATGTGGGCGCGATAGACCAGACTCGCCGAGACGCCAACGCTCATGAGTGTGAATCCCAGCCGCAGCCACAGGCCGAACCACCCGAGGCTCCAGCACAGGCCGAGGAAGATCAGCAGCGCGATTGTGACGATGCCGGCGTAGATCCAGGAGCTGATCCGCTCGACGGTGATCCATCGCGGGTCGAGGCGTTGCGGCCCGTCGGTGATCGGTGGCGGATCATCGGCGTTGGAAGGGGATCGGTCCGACGGCGTTGCGTTGCTGTCGGCCGACCGCTGTTCGTCTGGGTCCTTTTCTGACACGCCTTCTGACACGCGGGGGATCCTCACATAGTGGAAATCACCGGCCGCCAACCGCGCTTCCGCCCCATGGTACGGACCGACGCCACTCGGCGGAGCGATCGTCAAAGCCGCTCACGCACTTCCGTAACGAGCCGCGCCCGGCAGGAAGCGGTATGGGCACTCGTGAACGGACCGGAACCGCTCCTTGCCAGTCGCGGCTCGTTATCAATTTATGGCCGCCGCGCCCGCGCACGCGGGACGCCGAGTCTGAGTCCGCGAAGGCTCGGATGTTCCCATGATGTGCGCAATCCGAGCCTTCGCCCGCGGCGGGCTCAGACTCGGCGTCGGTTGTGAACGAGCCCCGGGCGCGAGCACGGAGTGTTCGAGTCGCGGCGCCACAGGGACGCTCCGCTTGCGCGGAGGGCTCGTCATCAGACTCGGCGTCGGTCGTGAACGGGCGCATGAGAAAGGGCCCGGCGAGGTTTACCTCGGCGGGCCCAAATGTCGGCAATGACCTACTTTCCCGCGATGCAGTATCATCGGCGGCCCGGGCTTAACTGCTGTGTTCGGTATGGGAACAGGTGTTGCCCCGGACCTGTGGTCACCGACAAGTCGTGCTGCGCCATTCCTGGCGCGGCGCGATGATGTCCGGAATTGGAAGGGAGCGGGTGACACGAGAACCTTGCGTGAGGCTCGACGTGCCGCGGCCAACGGCGCCGATTCACGACCGGGGCTGGAGATGATCCAGTCCCGGATCGGGTGTCGGCGTCCGGTTGGCGCGATCAAGCCTTCGACCGTTAGTACCGCTCCGCTGAGGACATTTCTGTCTTTGCACGCGCGGCCTATCAACCTGGTCGTCTTCCAGGGGTCTCACGTTCCGAAGAACCAGCAAGCCTGATCTTGAGGGGGGCTTCCCGCTTAGATGCTTTCAGCGGTTATCCCTGCCCGACGTAGCTACCCTGCGATGCGCCTAGCGGCACAACAGGATCACCAGGGGTCGGTCCAACCCAATCCTCTCGTACTAAAGTTGACTCCTCTCAAGCTTGCAGCGCCCACAGCAGATAGGGACCGACCTGGCTCACGCCGGTCTGAACCCAGCTCGCGTACCACTTTAATCGGCGAACAGCCGAACCCTTGGGACCGCCTACAGCCCCAGGATGTGATGAGCCGACATCGAGGTGCCAAA
>JADFOF010000307.1 GCA_022563015.1 Planctomycetota bacterium | reverse complement strand
AGCATCTCGCGCCAGGCGCAGCGCCGGCAGCAGCAGCGACACCAGGACCGCAACGATCGCCATGCTGACGATCAGCTCAATGAGAGAAAAGCCGCGCTGTTTCCGTCGTGCAAGCCGCATGGGTCAACCCACATCATACCGCCTGGATTCGATTTCGATCCCCCGTGCCAGCCGGAGCGGTGAGATTGTCCGATCCGGCCGTATGCCTCTCGTTAGGGTCCGCCGACCGATAAGGATCAGGTCTTGACCGATGTGACGCGCAATACCGCCAGCGGCGCCAGCACCAGCACGGGCGCGAACACCGCCAGCTGCGGCGGCACCCCCGCGATGGGTGCTTCGGCGCCCAGAAGCGCCCCCATGAGCGCCGCCATCGCCACGGGCGCACATTTCATCGATTGAATCACCATGTTCCTCGGCACGCGTGTGACGAAGAACGGGAGGCAGATCACGATCGCCAGCAGCGTGCCGACCATGGTCGAGACCCGCCCGAAGCGGATCCGTTCCAGGTCGTCGGCCCGGGCGTGCAGACGCGCCGAGGCGCGACGGTCATCCACCGCCAGACGCTGATCGGCATGGTCGCGGTTTCGGCGGATGATCGCGCCCAGTTGTGACCAGCTCAGGTTCCGGCTGAAGCTCGCGAATCGCAGCCGCTTCAGCTCGGTCGGGCTCAGGTTGGTCTCGATTCTGTGTGGTGACGACAGCGCGAACATGTCGTGTCGGAAGACCGTCACATGCACGCCATCGAGCCTCCACGCCGACCCGTCCCAGACCGCCGACGACGCCTGGATCATGCGGACAGCCCGCCCCTCGGCCGTTCGCTCGTACACGGTCAGGTCGCTCAGCACCTCGCGCTCGGGGTCGAACAACGCCGCCCTGAACACCCGGTTGTCGCCGTCGACGGTCATCGGCACGCTGGCGGAATCCATGTCGTGTTTTCCGGCGTCGCCGGGATCCCGCGTGAGCAGCGGCGCGATCCGCGGCATCACCCACTGCTGGTTCGCCGCCTGGACGAGAAGTAGCCCGGCGGACACGACCAGGATCGGCCTCCACACACGGTGCAGGCTCTGCCCGCTCGCGAGCACCGCCACGAACTCCCACCGGCGCATCATCTGCACGCACGTGAAACCCATCGCACCCACCATGACCAGCCCGAGCAGGAAGTTGAACAGCATGAGCAATCGGGGCCACCACAGGTCGGCGACCATCAACGCAACGACGCCGACGTGGGCCAACCCCTCGGGCTTCTGCCCCCGCGCCTCCATCGCCCTGGTCGCCACCGAGCTAAACCGGTCGAGGTTCACCGACACGTCGATGGTCACCACGAAACAGAACAGGATCACCAGCAGCGTGACCACGTTCAGCAGGTAGCTCCGGGCGATGTACCGATCCAATAATGACATGCGCTACCACCCGCTCCGGGCCGCCTCGATCCGGTCCAGCTCGTCCCGCACGCGCCGGGGCGGCACGACGCGGCCGACCATCCACGACACAGCGTACGCCACGAACACACCCACATAGACATCGCTGAGGAAGTGTGCGCCGGCGGCCAGGCGCGTGTAGGCGCACCCGGCGGCGGCCAGCATCGCCACCGGCCAGACGCCCGGCACCAGCCGCCACAGCATGAACGCCCCGCCGAACGCCACCGCCGTGTGGCTGCTCGGCATCCCCAGCCCCGCCTCGTAATGAACCCACAGGTCCGACAAGGGGAGGTGCTGGACGTGCGCCCCGACCCGCGCCAGCTCCGCTTCCGTCCCGCCG
Source organism: Planctomycetota bacterium (assembly GCA_022563015.1). Classification (GTDB taxonomy): domain Bacteria; phylum Planctomycetota; class Phycisphaerae; order Phycisphaerales; family UBA1924; genus JADFGU01. The sequence goes on along the minus strand of JADFOF010000307.1, from coordinate 1,695 downwards.
CCGAGCCCCGGCGGACGCTCGCGAGAGATGAGGATCTTGAGCGCTTCCGCGGCCAGCCCCGCCATAGCCGCCGACAGCGCCAGTGGAATGCCGCGTCGCCCGCTCGCCCAGAAGTTCTCGCTCGTGCCGCCGGTGCGATCGACCAGCACGAATGCCCCCGCGATGAACAGCCAGGTCGGCAGAAACCCCACCGCGCGCCACATCTGCACCCAGCCGCTGCCCTCGTCCAGCACCCGCGTGGAAAAGTGCACCACCACCGCCCGATCGACGAGGTGGACCGCGACCAGCCCGAGCAGGAACACACCGGCGACTGCGAGGTGTTGCCGGCGGCGCTGCCTCCGTTCGTAGGGGCTCAGCCACCGCATCGTCTGTCAGTCCTCCCGCCCGAAGCCGCGGTACCCGAACCCGAGATACGCCTGGCGGAGTTCTGGTTCTCGCTGGTTGCTCTCGCGTGAGCCGTCCGGCTTGTGCTCGCCGGCGAGGCTCCCGATGGACTCGACGCGACGGAAGACCTCGGCCCATTGCGTCTCGCTCCCGCCCACGAGCACCGCGGGGCGGCCTTCCAGGTGTTTCATGTTCGACAGATCGGTGTCGCTCCAGAGGTCGTACTGCGTGCGCCGGCCGTTGACAAGGCTGCTGGAACAGTACACCCTGGGCCGATCGGCGAGGTAGAACGCGAGCTGACTCGCCCGGCCGTAGTGCTGCGAGATGACGAACGGCTCGCGCCTGGTGCTCTCTCGAAGCTCCTCCAGCCATCGATCGACTTCCGCGGCGACGGTGGGAGCTTCCATCATTCGGCCGAGCGGGATGACGCTGTCGGCCTGGCCCGGCCCGATGCCCACACGTCCCGCCACATGGGCGGCGGTGGAGACGATCCAGTTTATGGACGGGGCGGCCCAATCGAGGCGCAAAGAGGCTGTCCCCGCCACGAGCCCGATCACCACCGTCGCGTGCCACGCCATCTGCCGGTGCAGCTCCGGCTTTCGGCGGATCACGCCCCACCAGGGACGAGGCTTGTCCGGCAGCGATTTCCACACCACCATCATGTGCCGAAACCGGTCCATCGCCTCGACCACGCCCCACCCGCACAGCGCCAGCAGCGTGACGAACCCGGCCATGGGCCAGTTGGCCTCACCCGGCGCGAACAGCGTCACCACGATATAAAAAACCAGAATCGGCGTGGCGCAGCAGATGAGAAAGGCGCGTCCGGGCCACGCCCGAGGCTCGGTTCGGCGCCGCGCGATCGCCGTTCCGGCCGAATACAGCGCCAGGAACAGGGTCCCGCCGAGCATCGCCACCTGCGACCCGATCAGAACCACCGTCCACATCGGATCCCATCGCCACCACCCGTCGCTGGTGGAGACGTCCCCGCCGGGCATCGCGATGTGCCCGAGCAGGTGTCGCACGGTGGCCCAATCGTGCTGCGCGTTCCAGATGACGACGGGTGCGACGCCGGCCAGCGCCACGGCTGTCGCCGAAAACGCCCATCGCTTCCAGCGCGCGTGCAGGTGCAGTCGGCGTCGGCGCATGAGCGCGTACAGGAGCAGCCCCGGGACCAGCAGCACGATCGTGTACTTGAACAGGAACCCGACGGCAAGGGCTGTGCCCAACACCACCCACGCCCAGCGCGACCGCCGTTCGAGGGCACGCCACGCGGCCCAGGCGGCGACGGCCCAGGCGGCGACGTACGGCCCG
>JADFOF010000032.1 GCA_022563015.1 Planctomycetota bacterium | reverse complement strand
GACGGTGCTGGCGACGGCGATGGCCAAAAGCATCAACTGCCGGTTCACCCGCATCCAGCTCACGCCGGACATGCTGCCCAGCGACGTGCTCGGGGTGAGCGTGTACAACAGCCAGACGGGCGAGTTCGTGTTCAAGAAGGGGCCGATCTTCTCGAACATCATCCTGGCCGACGAGATCAACCGGACCACGCCACGGACGCAGACAGCTCTGCTGGAGGCGATGAACGAGGCGACGGTGTCGATCGACGGCAGTTCGTTCACGCTCGAGCAGCCGTTCATGGTGATCGCCACGCAGAACCCGTACGAGTACGAGGGCACGTACCTGCTGCCGGAGAACCAGCTCGACCGGTTCCTGATGCGCACGCGGCTCGGGTACCCGTCGCCGGAGGTCGAGGCGAAGGTGCTGGAGCGCCGTCCGGCGGATTCGGCGCTGCCGGGGCTCGAGCCGGTGATGTCGCGCGATGTTGTGATCGAGCTTCAGCGACATGTGGATGAGGTGCGCGTGGACGCGTCGCTGCTGGACTATGTGATTTCGCTCGCGGCGGCGACGCGTTCGCACGACGAGCTGCTCGTGGGCCTGTCGCCGCGGGGCTCGCTGGCGCTGACTCATTCCGCCCGCGCCACCGCGGTGCTCGACGGGCGCGACTACGCGATCCCGGAGGACATTCTGCACAACATCCTCCCGGTGTGCGCCCATCGGATCATCACCAGGTCGTACTCGCACAGCGGCAACAACGAGGCGGCAGCCGGGATTCTGAGCAGTATCGTCGATTCACTGAAGAGCCCCGCGTAACTCTCTGGAGCGTCCTGATGCCCCGCATGATTCGACACGATCTGAAGGGACCGATCAAAATCGAGCCGCAGGACAAACCCGTGTGGGTGTGCGGGTGCGGATTGACACGGACCTTTCCGCTGTGTGATGGTTCCCACAAGACCTGCGCCAAAGAAGACGACGCGACGCTGTATGTCTACGACAAAGAGCGCCTGCGTGTGGTCGAAGAGCGGGCGGACGAATAGCCCGGACCGCTGGACGAATTTGCGAAGGGCGTCGGTGCGAGGGCGACATCGATCTCTCTCTGGATCAGGAAGATTCACGCGCGATCAGACGGTCGAGCAGTTCGATCGGGTGCAGGGCGCGGACGCCCGTGCCGTCCCTGATCTGATGGCGGCAGGACGTGCCGCCGGCGACGATGATCGCCTCGTCGCCGGCCGCGCGCACGGCGGGCAGCAGCGACAACTCGGCGATCTTCATCGACAGGTCGTAGTGGTCGGCGGTGTACCCGAACGCGCCGGCCATTCCGCAGCACCCGGCGTCGAGCACGCGGAGCCGACTCCCGGCCACGCGGCGCAGCATCGCGACGCCCGAATCGGGCCCCAGCAGCGCCTTCTGATGGCAGTGGCCGTGGAAAACGATCTCGGCGGTGGGCTCGGCGAGGACGGGGCGCATCGGATGAGCCCCCCACCGCTGCTCGATGAAGTCCTCAACGAGCATCGCGCGCTCCGCCAGCAATTGCCGTTGATCGATCGACATCTTGAGTTTGAGCGAGAGCCAGTCGTCGCAGATGGCGGAGTGGCAGGAGGGTTCGAGAAAAAGAATGGGGCGGTCGTCCGGGCTCGATTCAATCAGCCGACTGGCGGTCCGGTCGATCATCCTGATCGCATCGCCCAGCACGCCGTTGGAAATCGCGGCCCGCCCGCAGCATCCGGCGTTGGCCAACTCGACGCGGTAGCCGAGCGATGTCAGAGCACGAATGGCGGCCAGGCCCACATCCGGTTCGTTGTACATGGTGAAACAGTCGCCAAACAGAACAACCACCGGCGCATCGGGCGGAATGGGCCGGGCGATAGAACGCTTGAGCACCCGGGGGAGCGATCGGGCCATCGACGGCATCGCCCGGCGCGGATCGATCCCGAGCACGCGTGCGGCGAGTGCCCGGCCGATGCGCGACGCAATGAGGGAATTGGCTAATACAGGCGTCATGCTCCCGATCCGGTTGATGGTCCTGACGTGGGCGAACAGGCGTGCTTGCAATGGTATTTTTCCCGCTGCTCGAAAGCGTTGGGCGGTGTACTCCGCTTTCAGCTTGGCCACGTCGACATTGGTGGGGCATTCGCTCTTGCACGCCTTGCAGCTCAGGCAGAGATCGAGCGTGGCGATCGTTTCCGGGTCCAGCCACGGCGAGGGGCCGGGCAACTGCCCGCTGATGGCCAGCCGCAGTGCGTTGGCCCGCCCCCGGGTCGAGTGTCGCTCGTCGAGTGTGGCCATGTAGGACGGGCACATGGTCGAGCCGCGCTTCTTTCGGCAGACACCCGCGCCGTTGCACAGCTCCGCCGCGCCCAGAAACCCGCGATGGTTGTCGAACTCAAAGTACGTCTCGACGGCGGGCATGGCGACATCCGTCTCGCGAGGCCGGATGCGGGTCGAGGCGGTGATGGACTCGATCGGTCGCGGCCGGACGATGTTGCCGGGATTCAACAGCCCCGCGGGGTCGAAGATGGACTTGATCTGCTGGAAGGCGGACATGAGTTCGGAGCCGTAGAACCGCTCGAGCAATGGGGTTCGAACGCGACCATCCCCGTGCTCGCCGGACATGACGCCGCCGAGCGATCGGGCGAGGTCGGCGATCTCGACGGCGATTGAGTGCATGCGTGCGCGGTCGTCCTCGTCGCGCAGGTCGAGCAGCGGCCGCACGTGCAGCACTCCCACCGACGCGTGGGCCCAGAACGCGGCCCGCGTGCCGTGGCTCGCCACGATCTCGCGAAATCGCCGGACGAACTCGCCGAGGCGTTCCGTCGGGACGGCGTTGTCCTCGACGAAGGTCACAGGGCTGCGCCGGCCCGGGATCCCGTGCAGGAGCGGCTCGCCGGCCTTGCGGAGATTCCACGCGTCGAGCATGGCCCCCGGGTCGGTGTGGGTGCGGATCGCGACGCCGGGGACGATCGATGACAGGCGTGCAAACCGCTCCGTGATCTCGTCGCCGGAGTCATCGGAGAGGTACTCGACGTACAGAACAGCCGCGGGCGTGCGCCCTCCCGGGGCCGGCAGGACCTTCACGTATCGCCGATACTGGACGTTGGCGCGGGCCATGTCGATGACCATGTCGTCCAGCAACTCCACGGCGCTCGGGTCGGTTTCGAGGATGGGGGAGACGGCGTCGATCGCCGCGTCCACGGACGTGAACCCCAGCACAGCCAGCCCCCTGGCCTTTGGTACCGGTTCGAGCAGGAGTTCGGCGCCGAGCGTGACCGCGAGCGTGCCCTCGCTGCCGCACATCAGCGGTGCCAGGTTGATCGCCCCGAGCACGCTGGCGGGAACGGCCTGCGAGCGAGAATCGAGCCAGGATGAAGGCTCCATCTGACGCAGGATCAGGTCGAGGTTGTACCCGGCGTTGCGGCGGAGCGTTGTGGGAAACCGGGTGCGGATCAAGGCGGCGTGTTCGCGCACGACGCGTGCGACGCGCTCGGTGAGGTCGCGCACACACTGGTCTCGCAGGGCCGCGCCGCGATCGAACCGGACACGCTGCCCGTCCGACAGGCACACGTCCAGCGCGGCGATGTTCTCCGACGTGCGGCCGTAGCGGATCGAGCGCGCCCCGGCGGCGTTGTTGCCGACGCACCCTCCGATGTTCGCGTGCCGGCTGGTGGCCGGATCGGGCGCGAAGAAGAGCCCCGTGGGCGCGAGGTGTTCGTTCAGCTCATCGATGGTGACGCCGGGCTCGACCTGGCAGCGCCGCGCCGCGGCGTCGACGCTTCGCACCGCCCGGCAGTTGGGGGAGAAATCAATGACGACCGCCCGGCTGACGCACTGGCCCGCCAGGCTCGTCCCCGCTCCACGGGGCAGGATCGCGAGCCCGCGCTGGGCGCAGAATTGGACGGCTCGGGCGGCGTCGTCGACCGAAGCGGGGATCACGACGCCCAGCGGCTCGACCTGGTAGATCGACGCGTCCGTCGCGTACAGCATGCGATCGTGGGCGTTGAATCTCACCTCGCCACGGAGGTGATTGCTCAGATCGCGGGCGATGCGCGCCAAGGCGTGCTCGTCCGGGCCGGATTCTTCGAGGATCGGAAGCGAACCCATGACTGGCGATGGTACAGGCGGCGGCTCAGGGTCGGCTGAGGGCTAATCCCAGAACGGCGTGACTCTCACGTCGCTTGCCCCGCCGGAGGACGGCTGAACATTGCGGTAGCCGCGCAAGAACGCGTTGGCCGCCCACCCGGGCTGGCTCTCCGCCAGGGCCAGACCCGTGCTGTCGTCCTCGTTCACGAAGATGTTGTCGTTCTGGGTGACCGAGCCGAGCGGGAGCGAGCGGAAGGGCCAGCGAATCGACGCGGGGTCGGGCTGGTTGACCGGCTCGACATGATTGTCGTTGAAGCCGATATTCCCGCGCCAGCGTCTGCCGTCGCCGTGGATGGCCAGCGTGTTGGAGCCCTCGCCGAAGACGCTCGGTTCGAGCACCCACTGGCCGGGCCCGCCGATGTACCTTGGCCCGCGGTTGGCCACGACGGCGTCGGTGCTGGTGTAGGTGGAAGCCCATCTCTTGGCGCGTTTGCCGAAAGGGGGGAGCATGGCGTAGGAGGTGTTCCCGAACGCGCCATCTCGGCGCCGTCCTCGGCCCCGGCCGGACCCGCTGATCTCGCCCGGCACGCCGGTGAACCCAGGATCAAAGACCGCCTTCCCCGGGTCCACCGCGGCCAACGGCAGCGCCAACTCGTACTCCATTTCCTGCTCGATCTGCACGTTCACCTCTGACGGGCTGATGAGGATCTTGGTCGGCAGGCCGTTGTAGACCAGCAGCGAGAGGATGTTGCCGGTGTTGTCCTTCAGATACGCCGGCGTGTCCGTCATCGTGCCGTTCTTCAGATCGACCTTGCTGGGCATCGGGTAGCGGTCCTCGTTCTGATGGGCCCATGTGACCATAACGCCCACGATGCTCCTGATATTGACCGAGTCCTTGAGCTGGCGCGCGGTGTTCCTGGCCTCACCCAGGGCCGGCAGCAGGATGCCGATGAGCATGGCGATGATCGCAATCACGACCAGCAACTCGATGAGAGTAAACCCGCGCAGGGCCGATAGCAGACGCTTTGGGCGGATCATGGTCATTGCCTCCGGCGGAACTTCTCGCACAGCACCGCTGAACGATTATACCGACACAGGGCGGTTCGGGTCAGGAATCTCGGCGCGGGCACAAAGAGAATGGGCCCACCGCCGGTGCGGTGGGCCCATGGGGGTGGTCGAATCAGAGCGGCGGTGGCCCGCCCGAAACGAACAACTCAGTCGGCGAAGAACACCACGCTATCGCCGTTGGTCGTGACGTCGGTGATCAGACCGATGAACGCGTTGGTATTTAGAAGCGGAATGCTGTTTCCGGTTCCCGTGGCGGACAGCGTTATCCTGCCGGTGCTTGTCGACCCGTTGAGGTTTGTCCGATTGAGGTCATTCTCGGTGACGAACACGTTGTCGGGCCGCGTCCGGTTTGTGGTGAGTTGGCGAAATGTGAATGTGAGGTCCACCGGATCGGCTTCCTGCTCAAACTTGACGTGGTTGTCGTTGTAGCCGAGGTTGCCGGACCAGGAGTTGCGGCCGTGGAAGGACAGCGTTACGGACTGAGCGCCATACGGGTTCTGTTCCAAAACCCAAGGCGAGTTGGCGCCGCTGCCACCACCTTCCCAGTTCCACGGGCCGCGGTTTCCGACGGCGACCTGCGTGGCCTCGAAAGTGTTGGCCCACTGGGGCTTGCGCGCCCCGTGCATCGGGATGTGGGCGTAGGACGCGCCGCCGGGATCCTCATCGGCCCCCGGGGGAATGACGTCCTCGTCTTCCGGAGTCGCCTTGAAGGCGGGATCCCACAGGGCCTTGTCCGGATTGCCGCCGAAGAAGCTGGCGCCTAGTGGTCTGGCGAGCTCGTAGTTTTCCCACTTCTCGAACTTGCCTGCCTCGGCCGGTGACAGGAGCAGATCAACGGTGACCAGGCCCTGCCAGATCAACAGCGAATAGGCGTGGCGGGAGAGGTCGCCTTCACGAAGCTTGATCTTGGTCAGGCCCAGCGTGACCGAAATGGTGCCATCCAGCTTGTCAATGCGGCTGGGCAGGGGATACTGGTCGCGGTTGTTCTGGGCGAACAGGACCATCCCCTGCACAGTGCCCCGGACTTGGCTGGAGTCCTTCAGCTGGCGGGCGGCGGCACGGGCCTTGCCCAGCGCCGGCAGCAGGATGCCGATCAGCAGCGCGATGATGGCGATCACCACCAGCAGCTCGATCAGCGTGAATCCTTTTCGATTTCGCATTTTTCGTTACTCCGTATCGGTTTGTTTCTTCCCGCGCGAGCGTCACGCGGGAACCTGACTCTATCGTCCGACGGGTCGGCAAACACACTTGTCTACACCGCCCACTCCGCCCGCTCACCCGTCGCACGAATGCGACGACTTCGGTGGCACGTTCGGACTGGGAGTGGCGCAGGGTCGTTTCTCGATCGTGCGACCTTACCACACAAGCCGGACCTCGACATGTGGCGCCCGGATCATCCTTCGGCGGCGGTACGGCTGGGAAATCTCCCGTTACCGCACTCGAAGCCTCGAGCGATGGGGCGTCCGAAACCAGATTGTCGGCGTCTTGTGGGCTTCTTGGGCACTCGGCCCGTCGACCAGTGGCGATCCGCCAGGGTCGGAATAAGAACGGTAAATAAAATCCTCAGCCCACGCGAACACCATCGCACGCGTGCGTTCCCCGTAGGGTACAGCGTACGATCCGCCTGTCAACCCCCAACGGATCCCGCCAGCCCGGATTCATCTGTCAAAATGAGAGGTTTTCCTCTCTCGCGGGCGAATGCCCTGGAGATCCCGATGACAGCCACCCAGCCCGAACCCGATCCGGAGCAGCGTCTGATCGCCCTGGGTCTGGAGCTGCCGCCGGCCCCGGCCCCGTTGGCGGCGTACGTGCCCGCCCGTCGCGCGGGCAACCTCGTCTTTGTCTCCGGGCAGATCCCCATGAAGGACGGGTCGTTGATCGCCCAGGGCGTCGTTCCCACGGACGTCGATCCGGAGACCGCCGTCCGGTGTGCCGTGCAATGCACCCTCAACGGGCTGGCTGCCCTCAAGGCCGAGATCGGCACGCTCTCGAGGCTGCGCCGGGTGGTTCGTCTGGGGTGCTTCGTGGCGTCGGCGGCCGGCTACCACGAGCAGCCCAAGATCGCCAACGGGGCAAGCGAGCTGCTGATTGAGGTCTTCGGCGAGGCGGGCAGGCACGCGCGGGCCGCGGTCGGCAGCGTGGATCTCCCGCTCGGGGCGCCAGTCGAGATCGAGTTCGTGTTCGAGGTCCAGTAGCACGGAGGCGTTGGATGGGGTGCGACTGCGGGCAGAGTCGATGGCACGGACCAGAGAGAAAGGAATACCCAGATGGCCAATGAACCGAAGATCCTGGCGTTCGCGGGCAGCGCCCGGGCGGAATCGTGGAACAAGAAGCTGGTTCCGGCAGCGGTTGCCGGGGCCGAGCAGCGCGGGGCGGCGGTCACCACCATCGACCTGCGTGACTTCCCGATGCCGATCTTCGACGAGGACTTCGAGGCCGCCGAGGGCACGCCCGAGCACGCGAGGCGTTTCAAGCGGCTGCTGATGGAGCACGACGGCTTCCTGATCGCCTGCCCGGAGTACAACAGCTCGATCACGCCCCTGCTCAAGAACGTTATCGACTGGGCATCGCGCCCGGACAAGGACGACGCGGGGCCGCTGGTGGCGTTCCGAGGCAAGTGCGCGGCGTTGATGGCGGCGTCGAGCGGCGGTCTGGGCGGGCTGCGCGGGCTGGTCCCGGTCCGGTCGATCCTCTCGAATATCGGGGTGCTGGTGGTGCCCACCCAGGTCGCCGTGCCCAGGATTCACGAGCTGATTGGTAAGGACGGGCGCCTGGCGGACGACTCGACGCGCGAGCGGCTGCACAGCCTCGGAGGCGCGCTGGCGGATCTGCTGTTCAAGATGAAAGGGTGAGTCGCCCGTTCCGCCGCCGCACGGGAGGCGCCCGCGCGATCGGGGCGAAGAAAAACCCCCGCGATCGCGAGGGCTGCCTGTGGGGGTGTGTGCGTTGATCTACTTGTTGATCTCGGGCGCGTTATTGCGTGCGGGGTCGAGGTTGCCGGACCCCACTACGCCGGCGATCGCGCCGCTCGACCGCGTGTGCGTCAGATAGATCTCGACGCGACGGTTCTCAGGCGTGCCGCCTTTGGTGTTGTTGGGAACGAGGGGGCGCTGATCGCCCCAGCCCGCGGCCATCAGACGGTCGGCCAACACGCCCATGGCGATCAGTTCCTTGCGGACGGAGATGGCGCGATGGCAGGAGAGGTGCATGTTGGTCGGGTGCAACCGGGCCGTGCCGGAGCTGATCGGCTGAGAGTCGGTGTGCCCGACGATCTGAATCTCGTAATTCGCAGCGGAGTTGCTCTTCAGAACGTCAGCCAACGCCTTGAGCCCGCTGATCGCGGTGTCCCTGATCTGGTCGGAACCGGACGGGAACGTCAGATCGCTGGAGAACCGGAGCACGCCGGTGCTCGAGTCGTACGAGAACCCCTCGTTCTCGCGTGCCATCCGCGCCAGCGCTCGGCTGGTCTCAAAGTCGATCATCTGCATGTTGGACATTTGTTCGCCGAACTTCTCGAAGTCGGCGTCGACCTGCTGGAGCTGATCGGCCTGGGCGCGAACGGTCTGGCGCAACTCGGAGTTGGTTCTCTCAAGCCGGGTGCGCTGCGTCTTCTCGATGGCCAGTTCCGAGCGTGACTGGTCGAGATCGGCCTGGAGTTGTGTGTTGGTTTCGCTGAGCGCGCGGTTGACGCCGGTGGCGTTGCCATACGCAGTATCGCTCACGCAGCCTCCCAGACCTGACGCCAGGCTCGCGACCACGATCAGAGCCGCTCCGCGGCGGGCAATTCTCATTCGATCCATCATTGCCAAAACCTCCGTGTACGAGTGTGATGCTCTGCGATCCGCCCATCGGGCGGGGAATCCGTTCCGACTCAGACAAGATGTGTACGGCAGGGTAGCGTCAAACGCGGGGCCGTGCACGCCGGTCCTTCAATCCTATCGTGTTTCTCGGCCCACCCCCGTGACAAACACCCCCGCCCAGTCCGGTCCGGCACCCGCACCGCCCGTGGAGCTTTTCGAGGGTCTGGCCGTGATCGACGCGACTGGAACGCGCCTCAGGCCCGGCGCCCTGCTCGTGGAGCGAGGCCGGGGTATGCCGCGCCTGCTGGCGGTCGGGACGCCGGCCGAGGTCGCCTCGCACCCCGCCGCGAACGCCGCCCGGCTGGTTCAACGCCCGGATTCGGTGCTCATTCCGGGGCTCGTCAACGCCCACACCCACCTGGACCTCACGCATGTCGGGCCGCTCGCCCATGACCCGGACGAAGGGTTCATGCCCTGGATCGAGCGGGTCCGCGACGCGCGCGAGGCGGAGGTCGAATCGATCGCCCGGTCGGTCGGCGAGGGGGTCGAGCTCTCGCTGGCAGGCGGGACGGTCGCGGTGGGCGACATCGCGGGCAGCGTGGGTGAGGGCCTGAATACCACGCCGTTTCACGTGCTGGCGGCCTCGCCGCTGCTGGGCGTCTCGTACCTCGAGTTCTTCGGGATCGGGCGTGGAGAGCCAGCGGCGATGGAGCGGCTGCACGCCCTGGAGGCGGGGCTTGCCGAGCGCGTCCTGGCCGGGGTGTGTCTGGGGCTTCAGCCGCACGCGCCGTACAGCGTTGGCCCAGCGGTCTTCCGCGACGCCGTGCGGCTCGCCGCCGGGCTCGACCTGCCCGTGGCGACCCATCTCGCCGAGACGCCCGAGGAGATCGCGTTCGTGGCCGACGCGCGCGGGCCTCAGCGGGCGTTCCTGGAGCGGCTCGGGATCTGGGACGACTCAATCCTCGGCTGGACAGGGCGTGGCGAAACGCCGGTGGGGCTCCTCGCGCCTGTGCTCGGGCAGGCACCAATGCTGGCTGCGCATGTGAACGCGGCCAATGACGCGGACCTGCAGATCCTCGCCAAGACCGGCACCCGTGTGGCGTACTGTCCGCGCGCGTCGGCGTACTTCGCCGCTCAGGCGAGCTTCGGCCCGCACAGGTACCGAGAGATGCTCGACGCGGGGATCGTGGTGGCCCTGGGCACGGATTCGATCGTCGTCCTGCCGCCGGACGCCGATGGAGCCGTGTCGCGGATCTCCGTGCTCGACGAGATGCGCCTGCTGCACCGGCGGGACGGAACCGATCCGACGCTGCTGCTGGAGATGGGAACCCGGAACGGGGCGATCGCCCTGGGGCTGGACCCGGCGTGGTTCACGTTTGGCGCCGAACGCCCGATCGCGGGCGTGGTGGCGGTCCAGATCGATCCAGCCAGCGCCGACGACCCGCTTGCCACGGTGCTCAAGACGGACGGGCGGCCGGAGCTGCTGCTGGCGGCGGCTTCGTTCTGAATTGCGCGCTGATCATGCTTCCGTGGTGAGCGCCGCGAGGAAGCTCCGATGCTCGGCATCCGCATCGGCGTTCGGCGACGCCTCCGCGAGCACCTGGCGGACCAGGACGGCCGCGCGGCGCTCGACGGTTTGCACGGCCGCCGACACGTCCGCCGGTGTGCGGAACCCGAGTTCTTTGGCCAGGTGTGCAAGCGGCAACGGCTCGACGCCGTGCTGCGCTGGTAAGGCCACACGCGCCTCGAACGCCGCCCAGTGGGATGACATTCCTCGCTCCACGTAGTGGCGTTCGCACCGCGCCAGGGCTTCTTCAAGTGTTGCGATGGCGAGCCTCTTGTCGAAAGCTGCGGCCGGATCGCTCCCGTTCTGGCTCGCGATGAACGTCTCCTCGCGTTCGAGCGCGTCGCCCGAAAGTCGGCGACCCTTGCCCCTCGCAACCTCTCGACGATGCTGGTCACGTTGATAATTCTCGAGCGCTTTGAGCAGGTAGTCGCGCGCCCGGCCGTTCCTGGGATCGAGCCGCTCAAAGAGGCGTCGCCCGACGACAACATCCGCAAAGAACCCCTGCGCACACTCGTCCGCGGCATCCGCGTCGATCCCCAGGCGGCGCAGATACGCGTACACCGCGGGGTAGTAGATCCGCGTGAGGGTGTCCATCGCCTCGTCGGCCTTCCGACGGCTGCGCACAAAGCCCACCAGACTCCACCGCGTCGTCCTGAACCGATACCAGGTGCCGCCCGACAGCATGATCCGCCCTTCCTCTTCCCCAGCCTACCACATCTCATTTCGTCATTCAAGCCCATTTCCTGGGGTTGACAGACCCTATGCCGGTGCGATGCGTGCGTAGACCAGCGCGGAGACGGTATGCTGCGCTGGGCCGCCGCTGATCGGCCCGCGCCGATGGTGCGCTCAATGGACGAACTCAAGAAAAAGTCGCGGCAATGGCGAGAGAGTCTGGACCCGAGTTCGGCAGCGAAGATCGCCGTGCGAATCGCACAGTCTGAGTCCACAGCCGAGAGTGACTCCAAGGAGCGCGATCCCGGCCCGCTGCCGTGCATCAAGGGCTACGAGATTCACGAGTCGCTCGGGCAGGGCGCGTCCGGGCGCGTCTATCTGGCCGTCCGCCAGGGGTCGGAGCGACCCGTCGCGATCAAGCTGTATTCGTGCCGCTTCGACGCCGGCCCGCACGCCCAGCGCGCCACACGCGAACTCGACCTGCTCGGCGACATCCGCCACCCCAACATCGTCCGGCTGCTCGACTACGGCGTGCACGATTCGAGCCTCTGGATCGCCACTGAGTTCATCAACGCGGCCCCACTGGACGAGTACTGCGCTCAGCACGCGCTCAGCACCCGGCAGAGGGTGGAACTGCTCTCGAAGGTCTGCGACGCTGTGCAGGGGCTGCACGAGTTCGGCGTGATCCACCGCGACCTCAAGCCGTCCAACATACTCATCGACGAGAACGGGCAGCCGACGATTATCGATCTCGGCATTGCCTCGCTCATGGGCGGCGACGCGACGACGACGCTGACGCAGGAGGGCACGCCGATCGGCACGCCCGCGTTCATGGCGCCGGAGCAGGCCAGGGGCGTACGGGCGTTGATCTCGACCCGAAGCGACGTGTACTCGCTCGGCGCGATCGGGTATCTGCTGCTCGCGGGCGACACGCCGCATCCCGGTGACGCGACGATTCACGAGTTGATCCGCCGCGTCGCCCAGGACGAACCCCGCGACGCCCGCGCGATCGAGCCGGCGATCCCGAAACGACTCGCGGCGGTGCTGGGCAAGGCGGTGCGCAGGCAGCCCGCGGGGCGCTACCCCTCGTCCGCCGAACTAGGCACCGATCTTCGGCGTTGGCTGGCGGGGGAGCACGTCGCGGCCGTTCGGCCCGGTCCCTGGACCCACGCCTCGCGGTGGGTCGGGCGACACCCGATTGTTTCGACCGCCCTGATATCTCTCGCCCTCTCACTGGGGATCATCGGAGGTGGGTTCGGCGTGGCGTGGTGGCTCAACCAGACGCCCGCATATGTCCGCATTCTCGACGGGGGGCGGAAGGCCGTTCTCTACGCCAGGTCGGGCAACCAACTGCACGATTGGCGATCCGATGAAGACGAAGGCGTTAAGATCGCTCGGATCATCGATCGACCGAAAGAGTTCGGGGGCGGAAGAGCAATCCTCACGGTCATCCACGGCTTCGTAGGCGACGCCGAACTTGACGGACAACTTTGTCTCTGGGATATCGACGACCCGAGCCAGTTGATCTGGAGCACGAGCGCAGCACCGCCATTCATCAAACATCCCGGCGGGCTACTCCCGCCCTCGACCTCCGACGATGTCAGGATCACGCCCGAAAGCTATGTGGTGGGCAGATATGCACTCGTTGCAGATGTGTTCGCCGAGAGTCCGGGAAATGAGATCGTTGTGGTACACTCGCACGCCTACGACCCGCAGGCGATTCGTGTCTACAGCACCAACGGACGAGTCCTGTATGAAGCCTGGCATTGGGGGGCCGTCACCGAGATCTACTGGATCGAAGACCCGGGCGTGCTCGTTTGCGGCGGCAGAGACAACGAAGTGCCATGGAGCGAGCGAGGATACCCCGAAGTGAAAACGCGCTTTCCGTACGTTATCTTCGGCGTGAAACCGGAAATGAACCGGCACCTCGGATGGATCAACGGCCCGGGTGCCGATGCGCAAATCGATCTTCGATGGTACAAGTATCTCTGGCCCCCCGAGGCGGTGGATCAGTTTGATGTGTTCCTCAAAGCACCCGGCGTCGCATCCTTGAGAGAGTCGTCCGTTCGGGTCGAACTGCGCGTGGTTGGCACCGACGCCCACATATGGTGGACAGTGAACGGCGAAGGTGAACCCGTGCTCCCCAAGCCATCGACAAACGACCCGTTCAAAGAACTCGCCAACCCCCCGGCATGGGAGTTTGTCGACGAGATTCTGGATCCGCCGGGCTGGATACCAATCGACGAACGCGAGCCCGAGGCCGACGGCGGCTGATCGCCGACCGCATCCCGCATCACGGCGCGAAGAGCACGCCTGTGGGCGAGATTCATGGGTGGCCTGCTTAGCGGTTGGCACTTGGCTCGCTCCCAGGTTCGCATGTTCGCTGTTTAGTCAAGAATTCGCGGAACCTCCGCCCTATGTGGGCAGGCTGCTTGCGTAGTCACAGTTGACAGACAGAGTCACCGCGTCGCTCTCCATTGAGATCGACAGGAGGAAACAACGATGAACAGGCAACGAACGCTGGCGAACCTTCCCGTGTGCGTGGTGATCGTGGTCGCTACCACACTCAACACCCACGCGGGGCAAGTGGACCCGCCGACCAGTACGGCATTCACGTACTACGGTCAACTGAAGTTTCTGGACGATCCGGTGAACGCGACGGCAGACTTCAGGTTCACCCCATTTGGCCAGGCCCTTGGCGGCGAGCAGGTCGGCCCCACCATCGACTGGTTCGACGCGACACTCACAGACGGTCTCTTTCAGCACGAATTGGACTTCGGCACTGATCCGATCGCCGGCCCAGCCCGGTGGCTTCAGATTCAGATCCGTACCCCGGCCGGGCAAGGGCTGTTCACAACCCTGGCCCCACGGCAACGCATCAAGGTGGCCGAACGCCCAGGCGTCTCAGTGGGTCAGATCCAGGAATCCAACCCGAACGACTTCGGGCCGGAAGAACGCGCGGCGGGCGCCGCCGACCGACCCGATCAACCCGCACCCCAACACGGTGTCGAAGCAGTCTCGCCCGGACTGGCCCAGCCGTTGACAGAGTTCGATCCGTGGTGGCAGTTGGATTTCGATGCCGATGCGTTCGCGCCCGAGCAGCCGAACCTCGACGAGCGGGTCAATCGCACTCCTGGCACACCCGGCGATGGCGATGATGGCGACTGGATTCTCGCCCTCCCAAATATCTACCGCCTCGGGGGCACCGTCGGCATCGGCACCAGTTATAGCAACTCCTACAAACTCGATCTTAGAACAGACTTGCCTCGGGGCATCAATGCCTGGAGTTCCGGTGCGAACGGAGTCGGAGTTTTGGGCGGTGCCTCAGGATCAAATGGCCGCGGTGTCTACGGACTCGCGTGGCCAACCTCGGGCATCAACGCCGGCGTTTACGGTCAGAGCAAGAGCACTTCCGGGCGCGGCGTTCAAGGCTACGCGTCGGCCAGTTCGGGTTGGACCATCGGCACACTCGGAACGTCGGTCTCCCCCAGAGGTAT
Organism: Planctomycetota bacterium; assembly: GCA_022563015.1. Taxonomy (GTDB): domain Bacteria; phylum Planctomycetota; class Phycisphaerae; order Phycisphaerales; family UBA1924; genus JADFGU01. The sequence continues at coordinate 1,187 of JADFOF010000032.1, read as the reverse complement.
CGGGGTGTGGGGCTCCGCATCCTCGACGACCGGATACGGCAAAGGCGTCCGCGCCTCAACAAGCAGCCCGCAGGGCTGGGCGCTCTACGCCACCGGTGGTCGCAACTACTTCCAGAACAATGTCGGTATCGGCATCACCAACCCCATCCACCCGCTCGATGTCGATGGGATCATCCGGTCCCGCAGCGGCGGAATCATGTTCCCCGATGGAACTGTTCAGATAAGCGCCGGTGGCGGCGGTGGCGGACCACCCACTGGCCCTGCTGGCGGCGATCTGGAGGGTACCTACCCCAACCCGATAATCCGATCGGGTGCTGTCTCGTGGGGCGAAATCGCGAGCAAGCCCATCACCTTTCCCCCCGGCGGCACCGCTGACGGCGATCTGCGAGGCACGTACCCGAACCCACTTGTGGACGGCCTCCAAGGTCGGCCAGTGAGTTCGTTATCCCCTACCGCTAACAAGGTCTTGAAGTGGACCGGTTCGGAGTGGGCGCCGAGAACGGACGAAACCGGAGGTGTCACTGACCACGGCCAGTTGACCGGGCTCAGCGACGATGACCACCAGCAATACCTTCTCGTGTCGCGGTCAACTTTCGTCTCGACCTTCACCGGCAGACTTGATGTGCAACAATCTCAAGGGCAGCGGCTCATGGACTTCCGGCTCGAGAATGGCTCGCGATTCGGGTGGATTACAATGCGGAGCGGGGACAATCTCCAGATCTGCGGAACTGAAGGCGAACTATTCATCTCTTCGCCCTTCGGTGTCTCAGTCACAGACAAAAGTAACAGTGCGTACAGGCCGATCACAGCTTCTGATTTCCGTACGGGAAGCGCACGCGAGACGAAGACGAACATAGAACCATTGGGCACGGCCGACCGTGAAGAGTGGTATCGGCACCTGCGCTCAATGCGGCCATCGACCTACCAACTCAAATGGGACGAGCGCGACGCCTCAGAGACGTCCCGGTTGGGCTTCATCGCGGATGAACTACCAGCGGAAGTCGTAACGCTGGACGGAAACGCTGTCAGGCTGTACGCACTGACCACCGGAATCGTTGCCGGCATCCAAGGGATGGACGCCAAGATCTCGGAGGATCTCGCGCAACAGCAAGCAGAAGTGAATGGTGTGCAGAGCCGCGTCACGGCCTTGGAGCGCGAGAACGCTGACTTGCGGACACGGTTGGCCG
>JADFOF010000306.1 GCA_022563015.1 Planctomycetota bacterium | reverse complement strand
TGCAAGCGCTGGCGATCGCAGCAGCCGTGATCTTTGACTCGACTGTCCGTGTGACAAGCCTGACATGGTGGGGTTCAGCAATCGTATGCGGTTCCCCCTTCACGGTGTCTCGGTTTGACGGCGTCATGAAGATAATTGTGCAGTTTTATGCCAACGGCACGGACGCCCTTGGCATTGATATTCCCACAGGCGCCCCTCAGACGTTTGAGTTCTTTCCCGTCTTTTCTATCGAAGAACTTTCACCGGCGAGCGCGACCGAAGGCATTGCTGGATTTGAGAATAGAGTCTACTTTTCACCTCCGGTGGAGATTCAGGCTTCCGAAAAGACTTGGATCTCGATCGTTGCTGTGACAACAGAGAACTACGCGTGGGCCACACAGGGTGCCGGAACAAATGATCCCCCTGATTTCGGGACGGATGCCCCAACAAAGAGCAAAGCGAGCAATGTTGGCACAGGCTGGGCCGCTTTAGACGGGGTATTTGGCGGGCAGGCATTCTCCCTCGAAGGATTCGAGGCCGTCAGCGACGCCCTCGCCACGCTGGTCGAATCCGTCCAGACTCTTAACGTGCGCCACGGCATCGCCAACTCGCTGGACGCAAAGCTGGACGCCGCGATCAACGCGCTGATCGACGAGATGATCCAGAACGATGTGGCCGCTATCGGCGCGTTGGGGGCATTCATTTCCGCAACACAGGCCCAGAGCGGCCATCTGATTCCCGCACTCGACGCGGACAATCTGATCGAACAGGCGGAGCAGATTATCCTGTTCATCCTGTCTCAGTAGCGGGAGCAGGCTATGCAGACAACCGGGCGCAGAGGCCCCCAAGCCCCACCCAATCGCCGCCTCTCTCATCGCGAAGGGATCGACTGCTGAAGCGATTGATGTCCTGATTTCCGTGCTCGATCGGGTTGACGGGCGTTCATCTCCGCCGGACTGGATCACGGATGAGATCGAGCGTGAGATTGTGTTTCAGATGGTGTCGGTGACGATCGCTCTGATTTCGTAGGCGCACTGGAATCGGACCAGTTGACCTGATACGACTGGGCAGAGGGCATACAGCCCAAGCTGCCACCCTTCGACTGTGGGCCACCCCCTTTCGATCATCGAGTCGGCTACTCCCCGGCGGTCAGTCAGCGCCATATCCTTCGGGCCATGACGACCTCCGAGCCTCACCAGTCGCTCTCCATCCGCGAAACGCTGACGTCGATCATCATCGCGTTCGCGCTGGCCTTCGTCTTCCGCGCGTTCGTGGTCGAGGCGTTCGTCATTCCGACGGGATCGATGGCCCCGACGCTGATGGGCGCGCACATGCGGTTTCGATCGCCGCAGACCGGGTACGACTGGGCGGTCGACCCCTGGGACAAGGTAGGCGAAAGGCCCAAGCCCATCCAGGGCGATCTGGTCAATCCCATCCGCGTCAACGATCCGATGAGCGGGTACCCGATGTCAAAGCACGGCCTGCGCAGGCACACGGGCGACCGGATCCTCGTCCTGAAATACCTCATCCCGTTCGGGCTCAGGCCGACGCGCTTCGATGCGGTCGTGTTCAAGAACCCTGGTGGGCCGCAGACCAACTTCATCAAGCGGCTGATCGGCCTGCCGGGCGAGCAGATCGCGCTGGTGGACGGGGACGTGTTCGTGCGCACGCCGGCGTCGACCCCGGACGACCCGTCCATCGCGTCGGTGTGGGCACAGCCTGGGTGGAAGATCGTCCGCAAGTGGGATTCCAGGGACGGGATGCGCTCGCGTCGGGGGCTGCACCTTCAGGCGTCGGTGTGGCAGCCGATCTTTTCGAGCGAGTTCGCGCCGCTCGATCCCGAACTGACCACCGCCCAGGCCAGTCGCAATCGCCGGTTTCGAACGCCGTGGAGCGGCGATGGGACGGGCTGGGATCTGTCCGGCGCGTCGTACCGATATGCCGGGTCGGGCGCGACCGCGCTGCGATGGGACGAGCGCGTGCGCCCGATCGTGGACCGCAACGCGTACAACCAGGCGCTGTCGGAGAGCACCAGAAGCGAGCGCGACGGCTGGTCCACACCCTTGAAGCGGGGCAAGCAATTCCCGGTTTCAGACGTGCGATTGCGCTGCGGCGTCGAGCCGGCGGGCGCGGGGCTCACGGTGGCGGCGATCGTCGAAACCCGCGGGCATGTCTTCCGCGCACGCTTCGAGAATGACGCCGTTTCGATCGACATGCGCGAGCCCGACGGCACGTGGCGCAATGCGCTGGGCGCCGGCACGGTCCGCGGGCTGCTCGCACCGGGCCGTGTCTCCAGCCTCGAGTTCTGGCACGTCGATCAGGCGCTGCACGTGCTCGTGGACGGCCGGCACATTGCATCGGCGACCTACGGCGACGATTGGAGCCCCGAGGACCGCCTCGAGCACGCGACGGGCAAGCCCATCGAAGCGATCCTCGGCCAATCAGACCCGCCCGGCGGTGAGAACCCACTCGCGGTGCCGTCGTTGTACGAGCAAACCGGGCCGGTGATCCGCTGGGAGTTCTCCGGCGGGCCGTTCACGCTGCACCGGGTCGGGCTCGACCGCGATCTGTTCTATCGCCCGGCGACGCGACCGTCCAAGCAGCCGGGTTGGTCGACACACCCATCGACGACGCGGACGCTCACAGCGACGCAGTACTTCGCGTGCGGGGACAACAGCGCCAACAGCTCCGACGGGCGGATGTGGGAGTCGGTCGACCCGTGGGTGGCGCAGATCGACGACCTCGCGGGCATCGTGCCCGAGCGTCTGCTGATCGGCAAGGCCTTCTTCGTCTACTTCCCGTCGATGCAGCGCGGGGCCGTGCCCCTGCCCTCGCCGGACTTCGGCCGCCTGCGCTGGGTGTGGTAGGGGCCTGCCCGCACAGGATGAGAATCACAGACACCGGCACCTGAGAACCAAGCGGAAAATGCTTGACAGACCCCGGCTGTGTGGTAGGCTGTGGTGGGAGAAGCACAAGGAGGCCTGCCATGATGACCATGGCTGTTCGCTGTGCGTTCTGGGTGGGTGTTGGGGCTGCGGTTCTGGCCGGGTGTGCTGACCACACCCTGCCTTGGGCAGGGGGGGCGAGCGGGGCTCTAGGGGCATTGCGTGAGAGGTATCCCGAGGTGAGGGTGCGTGAGGTGAACCAGCGCGTGCGGGCTGTGTACGGCACCGCGATGACATCGCGGGCGACGCCGGCCGGGGCGGCTGGGGACTGGCTCAGCCAATATGGCGCTGTCTTCGGCGCCGACCCGCTGGAGCTGGAGGCGTTCCGCGACGTGCCGCTGCGACGCGGTGGGCGGCGGGTGTTCATGTACAAGCAGACGATGGACGGGCTGGCTGTGGTCGGGTCGTCGCTGCGGCTCATGGCGGACGAGGCGAGAGGACAGTCGCGCGTGCTGTATGCGGCCGGTCGGATCGCGATCCGGCCCCAGGGCGGCCTGCCCGCGCCCACCGTCACGCCGCGCGAGGCGC
>JADFOF010000305.1 GCA_022563015.1 Planctomycetota bacterium | reverse complement strand
ACCGCAGCAGGGCAACCAGGTTCCCCGGTGTTCTCGGGGACTGTATTCGCCCGACGGCCGCAACTGGACGCAGGCCTTCTCACGCGACAGCACCGACCTGTTCACGATCGGTCTTCATGGGGAGCACATCTACTTCGACCGGCGCAGCCTGCCGCCAGAAGGCTTGCTGAGGGTTCCTGTGCCGCGGGTCGTGACGCGTCGGCCGCTGGTCATCGGCCCGGGCGGGCTCCAACGCGCTGTCAATGATCCGCTGGTCCAGAGGGGGTCCTACGGTATGATCGAGCCCCTGGAGAAGTCTCCTCAGGGGCTCTGGCTGGACGGGGGCGTCCCGATCGACCCCCAGCCGCCATGCGCCGGACCCGTCTACCGAGTGCGCGCAAGCAAGTACGATGCGGGCAGAGGAATCGGCCGGTTCCTGCCTGCCGGCAACGCAACCAACATCGGAGACATCCTCGGCATCGACGCGCTCCAGATCCGCTGCTGGGTGCGCAACATCCAGGCCGAGAGCGCATCCAGGCCCTTCCTCCAAACCGGCAGCAGCGGCCAACCCGCTCAGATCGGCCAGCTCCTCACTGTGCACAACACCGACACGTGGATCCCGGTGACCGAGGTCGGGGACATAGTCGTCGGCCCCGGCGAGACGTTACAGATCGGGCTGTGGAACGGCACAATCCAGCCCGCCGATGCAGACTTTTACTTGGCCCTCGACGCGGCGGTCGAAGGCCTGGGCTTCCCCGGCTACGCCATGATGCCCGACGAGTCCGATCCGCCGGTCGGGACCTGGAGCCCCGATGAGCTGGCGTCGGTGACGGGGTTCAGCTGCGGGCTGCGCTGGACGATCACCCTCGCCGCCGAGATCCCGTGGGACGGGTGGGACACCTCAGTGGCGTCCGTTCCCCAATGGCCCATCGCGACCCTCTGGAGTGACGAGGACAACTACATCGAGTTGCTCGCCGACACGGCGGAAGGCAAGCTCGTGGCCAGGATCGTGCGCGACGGGGCGTTGGCCGGGGCTCTGGAGAGCGGCCAACTGTGCTGGATCCGCGGCTCCTCGGTGCTTGTCTCCATTGCCGAGCCCGGGGACGGGACAGGCGTACAGATCACGCTCTCCGCCGCTGGTCAACCCGTTCGCGAGGCGATACCCGCCGCGCCGCTCTTCAGGACTGCTTCGTTGCTTCTCCAGCCGGCCCAGATCCGTTTCGGCGACCACACCGGCGCGTCGGGCAATGGGCTGGAAGTGCGCGTCAGCCCGATGGTCTGGTGGGGCGGGCGCATCGACGAGCAGACCTTCCTCGGCGAGGAGCAGCGCCGCATGCTCCTGACCAGCCTCGACTTCCTCGATCTTCCGGTACTGACCAACCCGGACTGCGACCATTCAGGCGCACTGGACATCTTCGACTTCCTCTGCTTCCAGAACAGCTTTGTTCTCGGCGAGCCGTACGCCTGTGATTGCGATCCCGACCCGGTCTGCGACATCTTCGACTTCCTGTGTTTCCAGAGCGCGTTCGTGGCCGGGTGCCCGTAGATCCGTCTGCGGCACGGGCGGCAAGGCTTGTGCGATCAACGGGAGAGGGGTTCTTGAGGGCGGTCGTCTTTGGGCCAGAGGTCTGTGCCGTGGCCGCTGCCGGGTCGGGACCCGCACCGGCGCCGGGAGCTCGATCCACGTCGCATGGTCACCGCGGCGCAGATTGGCCTTGTATCAGCGTTGCTGTCCGGGTATAAAATGAAGGACATGCTTGGGAGGTTTGCCATGTGGAGCCAACTGCAGCTCGTTACCTCGATCGTGTTACTCTCGGGCCCCGTCCCCGGGGGCGGGCTATCCGGGCGGAACGCCGACAGTGCACCACCGGCAGCCATCGCCTGGGAAGAGGCCGGCCTGCGTCGGCTTGCTCTGCGCGGGGGGGAGGTGTTCCACGAGACCGTGGAGCCGATCGTCAACCTGCGGACCGTGCCAGTGCCGGGGTCGGCGACGGTGCTCGTGCTGTGGGATGAAGTGCGCGCCGACGTGCGGGGCGACGGCTCGGCGATCCCGCACTATGCCATCAGCTTGGACGGGCGGACGCTCGCAGGGCGCGTGCGCGAGACCTCCTACGCCATCGGGCTGCGGCAGGCGTTCGACCCTCTCCAGAAGATCCCGGCGGTGCACCCATCGTTGCGGGCCGATGCGGGGAACACCCTCTATCTCGTGCAGTTCTGGACCGTGCCGCTTGAGGAGTTCCGCACCCAGATCGAGCGGATGGGGGGCGAGGTGGTGCGGTTCATGCCCAGTCACACGCACATCGTCCGCATGAACGCAGATGTGGCCGAGCGAGTCGGGCAACTTCCGTACGTCCGGTGGGTGGGGCCGAACCACACCGCGTACAAGCTCGACGACGTGATCCTGTCCGGGCTGGCGGCGGGGATGCCCGAGGGATTGGCGACGTACTCGATCGAGGTGTTCGATCGGGGTCCGGCGCAGCAGGACGCGGTGGCGGCGAAGATCACGGCTCTGGGCGGGCGTGTGATGAACACCAACCCGGAGGGGTTCCGGATGACCGTGTGGCTGACGCCGTCGCAGATCCTGCCCATCGCCCGCATGAACGAAGTGCACTTCATGGATCCATGGGGTCCGGGCGGAGTGGATGTCGAAACCGCGCGCCTGATCAGCGGTGCTGTCCCGACGCTCTCGAACGCCGGCTTCATCGGTCAGGGCGTCCGCGGCGAGGTCTTCGACACCGGCATTGACCCGCACCCGGACTTTGCCAACCCCGACCCGATCTTCCACAACGGCTCGGGCGGCGGCGGCCACGGGACCGTGGTCTACGGCATTGTTTTCGGAAGCGGCTTGGGCAATCCACGGGCTACCGGCTTCCTGCCCGACCGCGAGCAGGGCATTTCCGCGATCTACTCCACTTCGAGCCAGTTCGGCGGGCCCATCTCACGCCACCAGCACACGGCCGAGCTGGTCGATCCGAACGACCAGTGGCGCGCTCTGTTCCAGACCTCGAGCATCGGCAGCCCGCGCACCACGCAATACACCACCGTCTCGGCCGAGACCGATGACTACCTCTTCATCTCCCAACTGCTCAGCACGCAGTCGATGAGCAACGCGGGCCTGATCCCGTTGACGCGCCCACAGGCCTGGGCCAAGAACATCATCGGAGTCGGCAGCGTCTCGCACGCGGGCACGCTCAGCCGGGACGACGACTCTTCCCGCGGTAGCACAGGCCCCGCTGCGGACGGTCGCATCAAGCCCGATCTCGTCCACATCCAGGCCCTCTTCACAACATCCGGGTCGAGCGGGTACGGCCAGACAGGAGGTGGTACCAGCGGCAGCACGGCGAACGTCGCCGGGTGCTTCGGACTCTTCTTCCAGATGTGGCACGAGGGCGTGTTCCCGGGCCACGGCGGCGGCGCATCGGTGTTCGACAGCCGGGCCAAGATGGCTACCGCCAAGGCCATGATGATCAACACCGCCTT